>DASZWJ010000045.1 GCA_035546635.1 Gammaproteobacteria bacterium | reverse complement strand
TGAGGATAATTATGGCTTGTTATCTGCGGATATAAAAGCAAAGCTACTCAAGATGAGTCCCGCGACGCTTGACCGTCTACTGAAGTCCAGCAAAATAAAATATAAGAGACGGGGTCTATGTGGAACGAAACCAGGCTATTTGATCATATCTTCCATAGCCTTCTCCTTAGGTAGTGGAGAAACCCTATTTTCAACTGGTTTACTCCTGCGAATTTGTCATGGAATGCTGTGATACTTTGCGCCATTCCTTATCGTTTTTCAAGATGTAATCGATAGCATGAATGAAATTCTCCTGCCCACCGAATGCCTAACCACATACACCTAGCATAAAGCAAAAACGCAGAAAGCAGCGAAATGATGCCCACAGAAACCACTTCAATCGGATATACCAAATCTCAACCGGTAGATTCTTTATAAAAAAATAACAGATCGCTTTGTGAGGCGATCTGTTGTAATTAATGAGCTGATTTATTGCGTTGAGGTGAAGGATTGGCAACAACAGTATTAACTAATGGTACACAATTATAAGTAGGCTTTTTCTTTCCTGCCAACGATTGAATATCTTCACCTACTCCTGCCACCGTGTTACAACCAGCTAAAAGAAATAGCATGCTGGCGAATATTAAAGATAATGTTAATTTTCCAGTGATATACAGGCAATTGGCATTTAAAAAATTTTTGGTTTCTCTAAGCATAATATACCTCTCTTTATTTTTTACGATGATTAATTTTCACAATGGCAAAGATACAATAAATATTAATTATTGATTGTATAATTTTTGTATAACTGAGTTGTTATGACGAGATATCAAGGTAATTAATGTTTTTTCTGCACGTATAGATCTTATACAAAGCTTATACAAATACCTAAAATAATTTGATTTATAATTTTCGATAAAATTTAGTCACATTTAAAAAAGAGGTATCATATATGCAAGATTTTGACCAAGAAAGCCAGCTATCCCATCGCGAACAGAAATTAATCGGAACCCCATCTTCTTCTATTCAATATTTAGTAAAACCATCCGGAGAATATTCAGTTGGATATCAAAAAAGTAAAGAGTTAAATGCAACTGTTTATTATCCGTCACTTGAAAAAATCGACTCGGGCAGTCCTTCTAAGTTAGCAGAGAAGGTGAAGTTAGATATTAAAGGATGTCAGCCTCAAGGAGGTCAGGTTGATGTGAGTGAAGAAGATTTAGAATCACTGGATTCCGTTAGAACCTATTCAAAAGAAGGTCTGGTTGTTGTCCCAAACCAAATGTTTCCTGTCATTATTTTTAGTCCTGGAACAGGAGGTATTGCGGGACATTATGAAAACACCATTTCTGATCTCGCCAGTAGAGGTTATATAGTCATTGCCAGAGATAATATTCATAACCCTGACTTGCACGCTAGTCCTGAAGCCTCTGAAAAAGAACCTAAAGAGGTTCTTTCTGAAATCATATCTATTCGTCAAAGCCTTTCACAACTTTCTAAAGAAAATCCTATTTATGCTTCGATGCAAATCGACCAAGTGGGGTTGCTTGGTCATTCTATGGGAGGGTCTGTGTCAATCTTGGCAGCTCAACAACATCCCAATTTATTTCAAGGTGTTGCAGCACTTGATGCACGCGTCGATGTGGGAGTTGATTCTTGGGATATTCGTCGGGAAGTTAAAATCCCATCCTTACAAATGCATGCTACAACATGGAAATTAAACTACTCTGGACAAGCACCAGATACACCATTTTATTTTAATCAGAATACCACACATATTTTATTAGGTACGGATGAAAGTGATAAATATTATAGCTGCCATAATAATTTTAAAGATAATTCAACCCTGCAAACGCATCTCGCGGCACAAGCATTTGAACAATTTTTAATTGGAATGCAAAAGCAAGATCCAGGAATTTTTGGAAATTTGGATATTAGAACACCCATTCAAACGGGAACTATTAATGGTGTAGAAGCGAGCAAAACAGTTGCAGAGTGTGTGGGTCAATTTTTTGACACTAGTTTAAAGAAAAAAGTAACGCCGATTTTTAGTAAAGATCAACCTTTAAAAAATACCATGGTAACTCGTGGTGATTACGTTGAACTACCAGAAATAAAGCCTCTGCAAGCATCGAGCCATTTTGGATCAGCTATGTTTACCCCAGAAAAAAAGAAATCTTCTGAAGAAACTTCGGGAAAAACATTTCAAGAGCCGCCATGCCCTGAAATTCCAAACTTTTAACTTAAATAATCATCGAGAAGATTTAATATTATGCCATTAAATGCTTTTAAAGTTTTGAAGGTTTTATTTATTCTTCATGCTTCTTTGATTAATAAAATCAGTGTTTATAAAGAATCATCGGCCAAAGATTCAGGTGAAGAATCTGACCTGATGCAACTCAATCAATTTGGATTAGCGCCACCGCCAGACTTTTGTGCACCAAAACCAACAGACAATCTTTTAATGGAAAAATGTTGGACTGAAGATAACCCAGGTGAAGCTAGTGGAAGTTTAGAAACATTTTCTTCGTCTGATTCCAAGGAGAAAAAGCCTGAAGCTGCGCCAGAACCAATATTGGTTCTGGCACAGAGTCAAGCCCTTTCTGAAGCTATAGAAAAAACGAAAATAAGCATTAACCCAGACTGGTATCGAAAAATAATATCCACACCCTCAAACTCGATTTTACTCATTTCCTTAGAAAGAGAAATCAGGCAAATAAGAACATTACTATCAGAAGCCATCCATCCAAAATTACTACTCGATATACTTCATGATCCTGATTTTTCTATTAAATTGATAGCAGAGGATGAGAGAGGGTCACAAGGCTATTATTCACCTATAGAGCGCACAGTTTATATCCGTACCCATGGTCGTACATCGGATGAGCAACTATTAGCTACTTTACGTAATGAGCTGCATCATGTAGCCGTACATTTTACCAATTTACGCAGACAAGGGTTATTTCTGCCAAGCAAGGTATTAGCCTCTATGGAAATTGTAAGGCCTTTTTTTCAAGATTCTTCTCAGGCGGAAACTTGGGAAGGTGATTTAACAGCCTATAATGCACATAAAGAAGCGTTAGACGCAGGTTTCGAACGCATTAAGCATTTTAAAGATTTGTTAAGCCAATCCTCTTTATTGAACCCTAATACTTTCATAGATAAATTAGCTAAAGAAAATTTAAACACATATCTAGATGCTATGAAAAATTACAGACTAAAAAGCTCCATTGAATGTTTATCTTTAGAACGAATTAATGAAGAAGTTTTAAATGATTATTCAAAATCTGGAAACCTGAAGGAACGAGCTGCAGAATTTATTAGACAGATAGAAGGCTATAAAATACAAATATACAAGGGGGCCTATCGCCATTTACCTTTATCAGAGAAAGAACTCGAATTATCGAGTTATTTACAGGAAATAGAGCCTGATATTCTCAAGGTTTTTTTCCCGGAATGGTGTGATTATTTTTCTAAGTACCACAAGGTAGAAGACTATTGTCTGATTGACAAACAACTTCCATCCCCATAAAGGCTAACTATAGGCATGATTCCCTAAAAAATATTGAAATTTCATTAAACCTAACAGATACTGGTCATAAATCCATTCTCTCAGCCCTTTGAGACAGAATCATGGTTCAAATTTTATTAGTTGAGGATAACAAAAAGCTGGCGTTGAGTATCCAGGCTTATCTTCAGGAAAATGGCTATAGTGTCACTCATGAAACCCGTGGCGATAAAGCGGTCTATCACATATTAAAACATCAGCCCGACATCGTTATTCTGGATGTCATGCTACCTGGGTTTGATGGCGTCCAGGTCTGCCAATCCGTGCGTGGTGATTATCGCGGTATGATACTCATGTTAACAGCATTAGATACTGATCAGGATCAGATCGAAGGGTTAACAAGTGGCGCTGACGATTACGTGGTGAAACCTATTGAACCCAAAGTTCTATTGGCAAGGCTCAAGGCCTTACAGCGTCGTCATCACCAACCAATCCAACTAAAAGAGCTGGTTTTTGGCAATTTACACCTGAATATCATCGAACGTGTAGTCACACTATCGGGTGCTCGCATAGATCTAAAACCCCTGGAATTTGAATTGCTGGTATTCTTAGCCAAAAATGCCGATCGCATCGTTAATCGTGAAAATATCATGCAAGCCTTGCGTGGGGTCAGTTTTGACGGCATTGATAGAACCATTGATCTGCGTATTTCCTATTTACGCAAGAAATTACAAGATAATATTGAGGAGCCTTACCGCATTAAAACGGTACATTCCAAAGGATATATTTTTATCTCCACTACCTGGAGCTCCTAATGTTTCGACTTTTCACGAAATATCTGTTCAGTCTATGCATCCTTGCCATTATTGCAGGAGCCGGAATCTATTGGATTTATCAGAGCATACAAGAACGCGGGTCAGAGCAGGTAATGCAACAGATGTATCGAGGGGGTTTTTACTCATTACAACAACAGCTCATGCACTATCCTGAAGCCTCGTGGCCAACTATCATCAAACAACTGCAGCCAGAATATGGAACAGCTGCTTCAATACTCCCTCTTTCTGATATTTCATTGTCAGATACACAAAAGCAGCGCTTGTTGGCGGGTGAGTTCGTATTGCAGCGTGGTGGGGTTCATGCTTTTTTTGGTTATGAAATTCAGGATTTGTTTTTATATCAACGCATAGGGCTGAGCCACTATGCCCTTAGAATGCAAGACGTACCCATTCAAGTGGTAGCTCGTCCTGCCTCTGCCTGGATGACCCAATTAATTATATTAGAATTATCACAGACGCCACGCAAGAAATGGCCAGAAAAATTGCAACAATTGCAGGCCAACTATGGATTGCCATTGGCGATTATCCCGGCCAATACAGTCTCTCCATCAGTATATTCAGCCTTACAACACGATGGGGTTGCTTTAAGTGACGCAAACAATTCCGGAGAGATTAAATATCTGTACGCTAATTTGCCAAAACAAAATAGCTTGCTACAGATTGGACCCATTTCCTATCCTGCCTATATGAAAAATTACTGGGGTGTTTTGCTGCTCTTTTTTATTTTTCTGACTTTGGTATTTATTATTCTACTGACTTATCTATTCAGTAGAAGTTTAAACAGCGTCTATAAATTGACTGAACAATTTAGTCAGGCTGATTTCTCAATTCCGCCTAAAAAAGTAAGTCGCCATTCCACTTTGCGCCAGCTATACGATAACATTTTGAAAATGGGTAATAGAATCCAAAATCTCATTCAATCACAACGCAATTTAACTCGATTTATTGCACACGAATGTCGAACGCCAATTTCAACCATGTTATTTACAGTGAATAGCATGGAGCAGGAAAATCTCTCTGAAAAAGCCCAACAGGACATCATTAGCCTTAAAGAAGATTTGTCTGATTTAAACAATCTAGTGAGCGATTTTTTAAATTATGCTCGTTTTAGCGCTGAAGAATACCCATTGCATTACAAAAATGTAGACATTAATCAGTGGTTAGCTGCTGTCATTTCCAAATACCGACAAGCACCGAAAAAAATGACACTGGATTCGCAGATACCGGCAGGCATCCTACTCACATTTGATTCTGAACTAATGAAACATATGCTTTGTAATTTAATTAATAATGGACTAAAACATGCTGACTCTCAGGTTGAATTGCACATAGAACAGCAAAACTCAGGCTGCATTATTATCCATGTCGATGATGATGGCACTGCCATTGATGATGCCGATAAAACCCATATTTTTTCACCTTTTGTCACCTTAGAATCCAATACACCAGGATTTGGTTTAGGTCTTGCTATTGCGGACATCATAGTAAAGCGCCACAACGGGAAATTATTGGTCAGTGATTCTCCACTGGGTGGTGCACGATTCAGTGTGGTTTTAAATCCTAAATAACTCGGGTTTTAAAAACTCTATACAAACCTTACACAAATAAATTTCTAATATCCGCTATGATAGGTTTTTCCATATGATAGCGAGATACAAAATGAGGAAATTCAAGTTCTAACATTAGACCCTAAGAAACTTTATAAATTCACCTGTCAGCTAACCCCGAAAGAGATTCCGCCTGCAGGCACTATTTTTCTTGACATAAAAGTTTGCGATCATGCTAAAGATTGTCCCCTTGCTTATTCTGAAGGCCATGCTGACCTTAAACAACCTGTTGTCCAATTTAATTTCACAACGCTACAAGAATATATAGGCGAGAAAACTAATTTCTCAGTGATTATGCAGTATATCCCAATCAGTGGCCACCAAGAGGCTTTGGCCAGGTACCATTTATTCTGTGCTTATTGAGCTTGGAACCGGTCTATAGCTAATTTTTTCAAGCATCATAGGCCGGAATACCATGCCAAGAAAAAGAAGGCTATAAATTTTTATTTTCTGTGCTACATCCATAACCTTAGAGAAAGCATTGAGTGACGAAGCGAATGATTATAATGATTGGAAGGATGCCAACGCTTTTATATCTGCATTCATAATGGCACTGTATGCGCTCATGATTTTTTCTATCGACCAATTCCACCATTGGATTTCAAGTAAACGATGAATCGTTTTGTCGTCAAACCGTGTTCGGATAATATTAGCTGGATTACCTCCAACAATCGCGTATGGAGGCACATCTTTAGTCACTACAGCACGTGCTCCAACAATAGCCCCATTCCCGATTTTTACTCCTGGCATAATTAATGCATCATAACCTATCCAAACATCATTACCCACTACTGTATTATCATATTCCTTATGGTAATATTTTTTGTCCGGAATTATATCCATATAGCTTTTAACTTCGGGATTATCGATAAAATTCCAAAACAAAGGATAGGCAGTAAAAGAATTTAAATGATGTTGAGCCCCGGACATCATGAATTTACATTTATTGGCTAGACAACAAAATTTTCCAATGATTAATTGAGAATTATTTGTCGGAAAATACAACACATTTGTATTCTCGAAATCTTCAGGATTTTCATCAGTAAAACTTGTATCGTAATAAGTGTAATCACCAATCTTTATAAAATCTTTGGTAATGAAATGTCTCAAAAATACTGTTGACTTCCATTCAGTTAAATTGCCATCTTCATTTTTCGCAGGCAAATACTTCATCTCAGTTGTTAACATGATATTTCCCAATAAGTTTTTGCATCAATGCACAAAATCAATTGTGATGACTGGAAGGATGTTGAGTTACTAATAAAAATAAGAAAAATCGCCGCAATAATGTAGCTTGTGGTTCAGGATGCATGCTTCAAAACTTCTCAACGGCTTTTATTATTGTATTCACACCTTCTTCAACAGAAATGGACTCGACGGTCAGTGTCGCTACCTCTTCATAAAAATTATCACGTTCAAGGTGTTGTTTATCTAAAAAAGCTTTGAGATCGGCGATTGGTAAAACTGGAGGTCGATTGCTCAGATTGACTTGCATTCGCTCGATCTGCATAGGTGTTGTCACTTTCAAATAAACAACAAATTCTGAGGATAACAGTTTCCTATTTTGTTCAGTAGCAATCACCGCTTCTTCCATCAAGACAACAACCTGTTCTTTACCCTTATAATGAGATATGATTTCGGCCTCACATTGATGAAGAGCTTCTTCACCCTGTCTTCCCAAAATTTCATGCAAATTTCGCCCAATATACCGTTCTAAACTAGGATTGGCATCAATAAACTGCCATCCCAGTTTTTTAGCTAGGGCTTCACTCAGCAATGCCTTGCCTGCCCCCATATGTCCGACAACAAAAATACCTCTGTAGGGTACGAAAATTGAAAAAAGAAGAATAAAAAAGAATTGCGCGAGATAACTCGCTGATTTTGAAAGAAAAACATATAATCATTTTCGACAAAGAAAAGGAGATTATATGGATAAAAATAAAACCAGCGAGTTAGTTCGAATTCTAGGCCAAGAATTAAAATGGAACAAGGCCAGATTAACTTGTTTTAGTTTAATGATATTAGCCTTGCTAGCAGCAAGAACAATAAGCTTGTTCAAAATGGCTGTGGTGATGGACAGTCCAGTGCAGCAATCATCACGCTATAAACGCTTAAAAAGCTTCTTTCGAGAATTTAACATTGATGCAGCGGTAATGGCGCGATTGATATTTAAATGGTTTGGTTTTACTGAGAAAAAGCTTTATTTGACAATAGACAGAACAAATTGGTTTTTAGGTAAAGCGAAGATAAATGTCTTTACGCTAGGCGTAGCTTATGAAGGTATAGCAATTCCTTTATTCTGGGAGTTGTTACCCAAAGCAGGTAATGCATCAGCTAAAGAGCATATTGCTTTAATGGAACGATTTGTATCTGTATTTGGAAAAGAGTGCATTTTAGGGGTTTTAGGAGATAGGGAATTTGCCAGCAAAGCATTTTTTAAATGGTTTAATAAGGAAAAAATTGCTTTTTATATTCGCATCAAGGAAGGCAGCCAAGCAAATATCGCAGGCAAAAAATGGGTAAAAGCTAAAAAAATCTTTAATCATTTAAATCCGAAAGAAAAATCGATTTATATGATGAAAATTAATCTGTGGGATAATACAGCCGTTTTTTTAGCAGGTTCTCGCTCAGAAGGTGGAGAATTGATGATAGTGGCTACTAATCAACATCCCAAAAATGCTATTTCAATTTATCTGCGGCGCTGGGAAATCGAATCTTTATTTCAAAATTTAAAAGGACGGGGTTTTAATTTTGAACAAACTCATATTACTGCGCTGGATCGCTTAGAAAAAGTAATGACTTTGTTAGCGTTGACATTGTGTTGGGCACACAACGTGAGTGAATGGCGAGCTGTGAAAAAACCTATACCCATGAATCATTATCATGATAGCCAGAGACCTCAATTTAGCTATTTTCGATATGGCCTGGATTTTCTGCAAGAGCTTGTTGATTTTTTCGAAATATGATTAATTTTTCAATAAAATCAATGCGTAATGATATAGGCATGTAAATATTTTAGATGCAACCACACGCTCACAATGGGTTGCAGGTATTGTTCTGCAATCCCTACCTCGCGGGGAGCGTTAAGTTAAGCAGCCTATGGGGTCAAATTTTGACATATGACATTGAAGCAAAAATCAATGTCATATGTCAAAATTTGACCCCATAGTCTAACCCCATAGCTTCTGGCTGACTACGAAGGCCCTACTAAATCAATGCATGTGGTTTATCCTGCGGCTCGCAAACCGACCATCAAGTTGCGTAGTTTTATAGATGCTCTGGTCGCTGAATTTGGTTCCGCATAGCTTTAGTCTGATTAGCTAATTCGGATTGGGCTGGAGGTAGATAAGGTCTGTTCCAAAAGACACATACAGTGGGGTTTAAATCAGAATTTTTTCTTGCGAGGTTTTGCATTAAAGCGGTTAATTGTTGCGGGAAAGCTGCAAATTGCTTTGTTTAGATTTGTTTCTGAAGTTTGCAGAATTTTCTTTATGCTCCGCGAGATCGATCAATGCATCGCGTTTACTTGTTATTTCTTTCACCTCGTTGATTTCTTTTTTGTTATCAGCCATGCGAATATTTAATAGTGGCACCATGGGCGTAAGCAAGCCTGTGGCTCTATTTTAGGGTTTATTTTACTATGAAAACCTCGGGACTGAGTTATCAGCTGTCCAAGTGTACAAAGTTAGACTTGACCCCTTAATCCAAGCTCTGTTATTTTGATAAACCCCTTTTATTTTAGGCATGTGATTTAATTTGGCTAGAGGTGGCTAGCTGTGAATTATGCTTCTAATTAATATAAGCTTTTTAACTAAATCTGTGAGATTTATACATGAAAAATCCCTCTCTTATTGTTGCCGTGACCGGTCTTCTCAGTTTGCTGCATGCAACTAATGGATTAGCGTTAGGTGATCCAAGCTCTGGGACTGAGCCCTCTGCAGTGCTGCCCGCCAGTGTTGTTAACTCCGCCGCTGATGAAGACTTACCCTGGTTTACAGGTCCTCTTTTGGCGGGCTCTGGTAATACTATTCCTGCCGGACATTTTAATATTGAACCTTATGTGTTCTTTACCAACGCCTATGGGGTTTATAACAGCGATAGAAAGGCCGTTGATTTTGCTAATAATTTTTATACAGTCAGCCCAACATTAATCATCTCCTTAGGGCTCACCAGTTTTATGGATTTTCAAGCGGCTATACCCTATGTGTTTAACCATACCGATGGAGAAACGAACAGTGATGCGGGTGATGCTACTTTTACTTTGGGATTCCAGTTGTTAAGAGGGGTGACTGATACCTGGCATCCCAGTCTGCGCGGCACTATCAGTGAGACTGTTCCAACGGGTGATTTTGAGGACTTAAATCCAAATAGAAAAGGGACGGATGCTACTGGTACAGGGGCATATCAGACAAGTTTTGGTTTAAATTTTCAGCAACTATGGCATGTCACAGCCACTAAGTACTTTCGTGATCGACTGGCTTTAGGCTATACACTGCCTTCTACAACTCGTATTCAAGGTGTGAATTCTTTTGGCGGTAACAATGAAACAAGTGGTAATGTAAAGTTAGGTAATCAATTCAGTGCTGACTTGGCAATGGAATACACCTTAACCAATCATTGGGTTCCTGCTTTAGATATATTGTACACAGCAAATGGAGGTTCCAATTTTACCGGAATAACTGGAACCAACTCAGAAGGCTTGCCGGCAATTGAAAATGGTCCTTCAGGCAATGAACTAAGTTTAGCCCCTGCTATGGAATATAATTTCAATTCACACTTAGGTATCATTGCCGGCCCCTGGTTTTCAGTTGCAGGTCGAAATGCAACAGAATTTGCCTCAGCAGTGCTTGCTGTCAATTATTATGAATAAGAAGTTCCCTTCAGGAGTGTATCGTGATAAATAAGAATTTATTGCAAAAGTAATTACACGAATAAATAAAGCACTTTTAAATGGAGGCGTTCAAAGTGAAAAAATATCAGGTGTATGGTATCGGTAATGCGTTAGTTGATATCGATTTTGAAGTGAGTAATGCGACGCTTGAGCGACTTAATATTGAAAAAGGCGTTATGACTTTAATTGATGAAGATAAACATCATCGCTTATTAGAAGAACTTGATGGTATCAAACATCTGAAAGAATGTGGCGGCTCGGCAGGAAATACGCTAGTTACCCTACAACAATTAGGAGCACGCACTTTTTTTTCATGTAAAGTAGGCAATGATAGCTCCGGAAAGTTTTATTATAACACTTTAACTTCACAAGGCGTTGATACCAATTTGACCGACGCGTTATATCCTGGAACTACGGGAAAATGTATTGTATTAGTGACACCAGATGCAGACCGCACCATGAATACCCACCTCGGAATTACCGCTGAATTTTCTAAAGCGGAAATTTCTGAAAGCGCATTAAAAAACTCAGAGTATCTTTATATTGAAGGATTCTTAGTGGCATCACCTCCCAGCTGTGAAGCAGCCATCATCGTGCGTGAAATGGCGCAAAAATTTCATGTGAAAACCGCTATTTGTTTATCAGATCCCAATATGGTGCTCTATTTTAAAGATAAGCTTCATTCAATCATTGGCAATCAAGTAGACATTATTTTTAGCAACGAACAAGAAGCAATGCTTTTTACACAGACCTCTACTTTAGAAGAAGCAAAACAAGCTCTTAAACAATATGCGCGACAATTTGTAATCACGTTGGGTGCTAATGGTTCACTTACCTATGATGGTTATAAGTTTTCGCACATTGCCGCATATCCCACCGAAGTATTGGATACCGTTGGGGCGGGCGATATATTTGCGGGAACCTTTTTATATGCAATCACGCAGGGACATAGCTTCGAAACAGCAGGTAAATTAGCTAATTTTGCCGCTTCTAAAGTAGTTTCAAAATTTGGACCACGTTTGGATCATATTGAAATTATGGAAATACAAAATAGTGGCATCATATCCATCACCATGAACAATAATTCAGCTTATAATACCTTATCTGAATAGTGCTTCTAAATTTTATAATAGTGGTTACTTTTTGTTAACCATTGGGTAATTTACATTAGCAAACCAGGATCTATAAACTAAGGCATGCGGATCAAGTCTTCGCTTTGGGCATATGAACACAAAAAGAATCAATGGAACAAAATCAGGCCTGACCCTGAATGATTCTCCTGTTCTAAAATGAGGGAATATGTGAAGTTATACACCGTCTGATATCGTTTGCAAATATGAAAAAATTAATACTCGACAAAAATGGTATTTGGACAACTTGTTCTTCAATAGCTATATCCTATCCAGCCATGGGAAACAGGAATAATATGAAATTAGAAGAAAACAGCTTCTGGTTTCAGCACCGAAATAACCTATTACATTCTGTGATTCAGCGCTTTCCTTTCCAACAAAACTTTGTTGATATTGGCGGTGGGAATGGTTTTCAAATTGCATATTTAGCGAAAAAGTATCCAGATAGGAAATTCTTTCTTGTCGAGCCGGGCTATGAAGGTTGTTTAAATGCGAAATTTCGTGGACTACAGCAGATTTATAATATACCTTTTCAGGATTTTCCGTTCGCGCATAATTCAATTGGTGCCGTAGGATTATTTGACGTTCTTGAGCATATTGAGGATGACCAAAAAGCCTTGAATGAGTTATCTTCAATGCTACAAACAGGAACAATGATCTATGTTACGGTACCTGCCTATAATATATTATGGTCAAAGGCAGACAATCAAGCAGGTCATTTTAGACGATACACCTTAAAATCACTTATAAAATTAGCTAATCAAAGTGGCTTGAAACCCATTTACTCCTCTTATTTCTTTTTTTACCTACCACCTATTACTTTTTCTCTGCGGACTCTTCCATATCGCCTTGGCATTGGCAAGCTGTTGTCTGAAGAAAAAAAATTTGCAAATAACATTCAAGAGCACAATCCAGCCGCATTAATTAATAGATTTTTTAATAAACTAAATCATTGGGAGTTAAACAGAATACGTAACTCAAAAATATCATTTGGTGCAAGCTGTATCGCGCTATTTAAAAAAATAGTTTAAAGGAACTAATTACTCATATTCAAATAAACTGTAACACCAGTCCAACCTTGATAAGCATAATAACAAGTAGTTTTATCACCAGAAATAAATCCATAGTTGCCATCTATACTTCGAAATTGGGCATCGTTAATTATTCCTGTTTGAGAATTCCAACTCATTGGTTCGAGCACATTATTAGCACTCAAAAATAAACTATTATTTTGAGATTTTCCGCTTATGATACCTGCACTATGATCTACATAAGAATTTGACTTAAAGATCAAATCATAACTTGAATTAGTTAAAGACGGACAATATTTTTGCGCTTCTTCGACTGTGGGGAAATAATAAATAGAACCCTGCGCGAACGCTGCTTGAGTAAATAGACCACACACCATTAGAATTGGAAAAAATATTTTATTCATTTTAACTTACCTCAAATGATATTGAACCGTTGTTATTTTTTCTAGGCCGTGACGAGGGTATGGAGACTTTAACACAGCCAAGCTTTTTAGGATTGCCTATAACCATTAAGCTATTGACAATAAGCCCATAGTAACCAACAACTAATCAGTGTTCAATAACTAATTGAACACTGTACAATAAAAGGGAAGCCTCATGTGAACTAGGCCAATGATACCTTCTTTAACTATTTCTCAAAAATCATAGAATCATTTTTAAATGCTTTAAATTCTAAAGATAAGCCATTAGAATCATAAAAAAACATGGTAGCTTGTTCTCCTGGTTCACCTTTGAAGCGAACATAAGGCTTAATAACAAACTCGATTTGATGATTTTGGATTTTGGCAGCTAAGGCTTCCCAATCTTGCCAATTTAATATGACACCGAAATGCGGCAAAGGTACGGGGTGACTATCTACGGGATTAACAAAGCGATCGATTTTCTGATTAGGGTTTAGATGAAAAACCAGTTGATGTCCAAAAAAATCAAAATCAATCCAAGTGTCATCTGATCTGCCTTCAGGGCAACCAAGAATAGTTCCATAAAAATGGCGTGCTTTTTGCAAATCTGGCACAGGAATTGCCAAGTGAAATGGTCTCATATAAATTCTCCATTCGTCGCTTTACTGGTTGTTATGTGCATTGGTTTTTTTACATCAACCACGATTTTTTTCATTTTTTACTTTCCATTACTCTAGTGGTACGATGTATAGACAATCATGAGATTTTGAGCAGAATCAGCATGTTTTGCAGCACACAATATGAATAAAAATTTTTTTGCCTCACTCTGCCGAAAAAATGCAGCACTGACTATAAGCCTATCATTAGCATCTTCATTGTCGTTGGCTAATCAACCGCCTTTGACTGCTAACACTGCTGAAAATAACTTCAGCACTTTTTCTGATTTGAGCATTAGCTCAAATCCAGCTGCAGAGTGAATCCCGGTAATGGAGATTTAGGGCGTTTATTTAATTTTACCAAGAATTCTGGAATCCGCCCAGGAGAGAGTTGGATTGGTGATGGAAACTGACTATTGGCAGGAGGAAAAAGTAATCAGGATTTAACGGGTAATAGTTCCCTCATTTTGGGACTTACCCTAGATACTGAAAATTATCATGGTGGGATGGCGGCCTGTTTGGCATTCAAATGCTGCAATTTAATGGCATGCCCAGCAATGCTGATGTCGGGACAGTGCAGGGTTTTGATAGTTTGACGGGGTCACCTCCTTTCGACCGCACAGAGCTCTATCAACTTTGGTTCGGTCAAGCACTTTTTGATAATAAGTTAATCTTGCGGATAGGTAAAACCGCACCTACTGCCTCTAAGGCAAACCTAAGCTTTTGCTTATTTTTAAACTCAGATACTCAAGGCAACTTTTTAAAGTTGACAGTTGCCCATAATCTGCTTCGGGAATATCAATCTGTAAAGCTTGATTAAGCTGTAACATAAAACGGAAAAAATCCATCGAATCCATATCTAATTCTTCACGCAGTGGAGCTTGGGGATTGAGGGTTTGCAAATCAGCCTCTGGCGCAATCAAATGCAAAGCATGAAACACAGCTGCTTGAATGTCATCGAGCGATTGGGGACTGGCCATAATGAATGGGTTCCTGCAGAAATTGTTGGATTGCTGAAAGAAATCGGCCGCCTAAATGGCCGTTACTGACTCTATGGTCAGCGGCCAACGAAGCAATGATCGTGTTGCGAGGTGAAATTCTGCCAAACCCAATCAACGCCACCTGAGGGGGATAAATCACCCCAAACACTGAATCAACACCAAGCTCCCCCAGATTGGTAATTGTGATGGTTGAATCTGACATCTCAGAGCCTTTTAATTTTGCGCTGCGCGCCCTGCTGACAAGATCGGTAAGGCCTTGCATGATTTCACGCAAACTTAATTGATCGACATTAAGTAAAGCCGGAGCAATCAGGCCACCGCCGCGCAGTGCAATAGCAATCCCAGCATGCACTGATGGAGCGGGATGAAATTCGTCATCGATATAAAAACCATTAAATTGTGGAAATTTTTTTATAGATTCGGCGACTGCTTTGATAAGCAAGACCACATATAAAATTCTTTCACTCATGGGATGAATGCTATTGTATTGTTCAAGCCATTTCAAAGCTAAATTTAAATCAATTTCACAAGACAAATAGTAATGTGGAATCTCTCTTTTTGATCTAGCCATTGCAGCTCCGATCACTTTTTGCATTGCCAAAGTGCGATCGGAAGAAGACAAGGCTGTCGTGGTGGCCCTGAATTTTTCAATATCCGCTTCGGTAATCACACCGTCAAGACCTGTGCCTACAATATTTGCTGGGTCTATCCCCCATTGTTCAGCCATTTTCCTAGCTAAGGGAGAAATTTTAAATGCTCTACCTTTAGAAACAGGTGCAGGTGCTTTGGCAGGGATTAATGCAGCTTCACCTGTTTCACGAATCAAAGCCAAGACAGCACCTACCTGCACTCTTTCTCCTGGTTGAACCAATAGCGACTGCACCACGCCTTCGACAAAACTCTCAATTTCAATGGCAGCTTTGTCAGTATCAATAACGGCAATAATATCTAGACGCTTGATACTGTCTCCTTCTTTCACTTTCCATTCAAGTAATTTACCCGATGTCATTTCAGCGCCCAATGCCGGCATTTTGAATTCATACATGGTGACCTACCACTTGCCGAATGGCAGCAACTATTGATGAGGTTTGTGGAATGGCTGCTTCTTCAAGATGTTTGGGATATGGAATTGGCACTTCAGCCGCACATACCCTGATGATTGGTGCGTCCAATTCGTAAAAGGCATTTTCCATAATTCTCGCCATAATTTCGGCAGACAAACTGCCACTTTTCCAACCTTCATCAACGACCACCGCGCGATGGGTTTTTTGGATAGACGTAATGATGGTTTGTACATCCAATGGTCGCAAGCTGCGCAAATCAATTACTTCTACACTGATTCCTTCATGCTCTAATTCTGCAGCGGCTTGCATGGCTTTTAATAACATGGCACTGTAAGCAATGACTGTGACATCATGTCCTTCTTTGCGAATCACCGCTTTGTAAATATCTACGCTATCAAGACGGGTATCAATTTCTTCTTCCAAATTATATAAAGTCGTATGCTCAGAAATCAGCACTGGATTGGGGTCTTGCAATGCCGGCCACAGCATACCAAATGCATCCGCTACGGTAGCGGGAGAAAGTATGCGGATGCCCGGAATATGGGCATACCAGCCTTCAAAGCTATGTGAGTGTTGTGCGGCAACCTGCCGGCCGGCGCCGGTTGCAGTTCGCATCACCAATGGCACATTAAATTGTCCACCAGACATATGATGGATCGTCGCTGCAGTGTTGATAATTTGATCCAAAGCTAACAAGCTGAAATTAATGGTCATGATCTCAACGATCGGCCGCATCCCACCTATGGCCGCACCAATACCAGCACCTACGAATGTATTTTCTGATAAGGGTGTGTTACGAATGCGCTCTGCACCAAACTCCTGCAACAGACCTTTACTGACCGCATAAGTTCCACCATATACACCGACATCTTCTCCCATCAGAAAGACCCGTGAATCGCGCAACATAGCCTGACGATGCGCTTGCTTTAGTGCTTCACGATAAGTCATTAATTGCAGTGTCATAGAGTAACCTCTCTATAAACATTTTTGGTTAAATCCTGAACCGGCTCCCAGGTTCCATTTTCCGCATCGATCACAGCCTGGTTAATTTCTGCCTGAACACGCGCTTCAATATGGTGTAAATCTTTAGGCGAAGCGATACCTTGGCTACTCAATTTCTCATAGAAATTTTTAATGGGATCTCTTTGTTTCCAAGCTTCGATCTCCGCTTTATCACGATAAAGATCGGGGTCATACATGGAATGCGCACGAAAGCGATAGGTTTCAAATTCAATAAAATAAGGTCCTTGCCCACTGCGAGCAAAATCTGCGGCCTTTTGCGTAGCTTCCAGCACCGCTTTTACATCCATACCATCTACTTTAACGGCTGGCATATTGTAACTCTTAGCTTTAGCAGCCAGATCAGTTTGGGATTGATGCTCACTCAACTTAGTTCCCATGGCATAAAAATTGTTTTCACATAAAAACAAAACTGGCAATTGCCATAGTGCGGCCAAATTGGCAGATTCATGAAAAGCCCCTTCTGCAATTGAACCATCACCGATGTAACACGCTGTCACTATCGGCTGCTCTTGCATTTTGGCTGCCAACCCAAAACCCACTGCTAAAGGCATACCCCCTGCGACAATGGCATTACCACCAATAAATTTTTTTTCGGCAGAAAATAAATGCATGGATCCACAGCGCCCGCCACTACACCCTTCCCGCTTACCATACATTTCTAACATGATGGTGCTGGCGGAGATGCCGCGCATCAAAGCATGGCCGTGCTCACGATAGGTGGCAACAATATTATCATCTGGGGTAAATGCCCGCATTGATCCGACAGCAATGGCTTCTTCACCAATGTAAAGATGTAAAAAACCGCGAATTTTACCGGCACTATAGAGCTCTGCCGCTTTTTCTTCAAAGCGACGAATTAAAATCATTTGATAGAGTAAATCTAAATCACTCATAGTGATGTCTCCAAAGTGGAAGTATCACCCTCAGGAAATCCCAATTCGCGTGCTTTTAACAACCTACGCATAATTTTTCCACTACGGGTTTTGGGCAAGCTGTCTAAAAAATCAATTTCTTTCGGCGCAATAGCAGCGCCCAAATGTTTTCGCGCAAAACCGATAATTTCTAATTTTAACGCTTCACTTGCTTGAAAACCCTGGTTTAAGGCGATAAAAGCTTTGACTGTTTCTAATGCCACTGGATCTGGTTTACCAATAACGGCGGCTTCAGCCACGGCCGGATGCTCCATCAAAGCGCTTTCCACCTCAAAGGGACCGATCAGATGTCCCGAAGATTTGATAATATCATCTGCCCGTCCTACAAACCAAAAATAGCCCTCTTCATCACAGGTGGCAAGATCGCCTGTCAAATAATAATCTTCGAGAAAACATTTTTTATAACGCTCCTCTTCATGCAGATACCCACGAAACATAGAAGGCCAACCAGCTTTCAAAGCTAACTCTCCTTTGACCCCAGCTTCATGAATAATTTGCAGCTTATCATTCGGCAAGCGTTTAACAATAGCCGCCTCAATCCCAGGTAAAGGCCGCCCCATCGATCCAGGCTTAATATCCATGCTGATATAATTAGCTATCATGATGCCACCGGTTTCTGTCTGCCACCAATTATCGTGGATGGGAAGATTGAATGCTTCCATACCCCAATATACAGCCTCAGGATTTAACGGCTCCCCAACGCTAGCAATAAATCGAAGTTGCGGGAGCCTGTGTTGCCTAACCAGTTCAGTGCCCATTTTCATCATCATGCGAATCGCAGTCGGCGCTGTATACCAAACACTGATTTTTTCCATTTCCAAAATACGATACCAGCGCTGTGCATCAAAATCAGCTTCATCCACAATACTGGTAATGCCATTTGTCAGAGGTGAAATGATGCCATAAGAAGTTCCTGTGACCCAACCAGGATCAGCAGTGCACCAAAAAATATCCGTGGGATGAAAATCCAAGGCAATTTTACCGGTGATGTAATGAGCAACTACGGCTTGATGTACATGAATCGCACCTTTTGGAGTTCCAGTGGTGCCGCTAGTAAAGTGCAGTAAAGCCATGGTTTCAGGCTTGGTAGGTTCGATGGTAAAGTCTGTAGAAGCTGAAGCTAAGAGATCTTGAAAGTTTAATGTATCTTTGAAATCTTCTTCTAGTTTTTGTTGACCAATTAGGATGACATGCTGCAATTCCGGCAATGCAGCACGTATTTTTAAGATTTTTTTCCGGTAAAGCTCGGCAGTAGTGATTAAAACCTTAGCAGATCCAATGAGCATTCGCGCCTTAATCGGTTCAGGACCAAATGCAGAAAAAAGCGGGCAAAAAACATTACGATTTTTCCAGGCGCCAAGTGCAGTGATATAAAGTTCAGGTGTTCGATTAGTGAGCCCAAAAACACGCTCTTCCTTTTTGATACCTAAGGTTTTCAAGACATTAGCAAATTGATTGCTGGCATCTTTTAGTTGTTGAAAAGAAAATTCAGTAATTCGCTCAGCTTTATCAATAAAACGCAAAGCAATATCGGAGCCCTTGCCACGCAAAACATGACGATCCACTGCTTCATGAGCAATATTAATACCTTTCTCTTCCGGCAATCCATCCAGCTCAGCTAATGACTTTTCCCAGGTAAAGGATGAAGAGGAAGTATAATTTCTTAAGTTCGGTGGACTTGCAGTGGATAGAATTTTTTTGATCCGTTTAGCATCCATATGACAATCCTTGTAAAAGTGACGTAACTAGTCGTTGGCGCGAATGACACGCTTTGAGTTTCGCGCCAACGACTATAAAACTTTATAACCAAATTAGATACAAGATCAATATACAAACACTTTGTCACTTTGTGCTCGAATTACATCACACCTAATTCTTACGTGAATTTCAAATCCGAATCAAGAAGGCAGAGAACTAAATGGTACCAATTCAACCATCTCTTCTTTAGTTTGATGACGCTTGGGGTCTTGCCGGTCCTCAAGGACTTGGTCTGAGGGCAGCTTTCTTTTGCTCTTCTTTTCCATGGGGGAATGCAGGAAACGGAAAGAATCTGCAACAACCTGAGTATTAAGTTTACTGTCCACTGTTAAAGGTCCTTTTCTTGATGACTCAGTTATCTGTGCGCTAGGTAATTCAATTGGGTCTTTAGAAAAACCATCATCATCATTTACTTCTTTCTGCAGCCCTATCTCTTCCTGCGCTACTACCTCCTCCTGCGACACTATATTCTCCTGCGGCACTACTTCTATTTCGTCTCTGTTTATACCTTCAAAATTGATGACAGTACCCTCGATATCTATTAAGATCATAGAGTAAGGTAATTTATGAACAACACTCACTTCTTTGTTAGTTAAACTTATAATTTGCGCTTTGATGCTGGCTATTTTTTCAGTTACGAAATCATCTGGTTTTTTTGAGCCCGAATCTTTTTTATCGTAGCTAATTTCATATCCTTCCTTACTTATGCCAAGCTCAATACTATAATCATTTTTATTACTATTAGAAACAAAAGCTACCTCGTCTTTAAACCATTCCGCTTCCTCTCCTCGATCATAAATGGAAGATATATGCATTAAAGATATCTTAGAGCTATCCTCACTTCTTAAAATAATTGCAACACAAGCAGCAAAATCTCTAGAAAAGAGCCCCTCAATTTGTTGTGAGCTATCATTTAAATCTAAATTCACTGCAGCTCGATCTTGGTAAGCTTCAAGTAGATTGTAATAGCCAACTTCTGGAACAAAAACAGATACCAAACCTACCTGTTCTCCGTCTTCCCCCTCTTCAATAAAGCTACTACCTAGATATGGATGCTCTTTGAATTCTTCTGTACTCATTTATTTCTCCAACGCCTAAAAATTATAAAAATTTTAGCCTAGCATTCTTAAAATAGTGTTAACATTTAGCGCCCTCTACTGGACAATTTTTTTTGATTTATATAGAGGTCTTCAGTCCAAGATTATGTTTGGAAGAAAGGTTAGTATTGAATAATGATGCACAAGATAATAAATTGGAATTTAATCGCAATTTTTATGTTTAATCCTATATAACACGTGTCTCGAAAGCCTATGCTCAGACGCCAACCTGGGATGAGAAAAGTCATCATTTACATCACGCAGCATGCCAATCCTTTCCATTACGCGAATAGAGCGTAGGTTAGCAGGCACGGTAAATGAAACAATTTCTTTAAGACCGCATTGATTGAATCCATAATCTAAGCAAGCCTTCGCTCCTTCTGTCGCATAGCCATTACCCCAGTACTCTGAACCCAAACGCCAACCCACTTCAACTGCGGGCGTAAAGTGAGCCGGCCAATCCGTATAGTTTAGGCCGATAAAACCTATGAGTTCATGCGTCACTTTCAATTCAGCAGCCCATAAAGTAAAGCCTCTGGTTTCTTGTTGCTGATTATTCTTATCGATAAACTGTTTGACTTCTTCTTGGGACATTGTCCCTAGCAAAAATTCAATCACTTTGGGATCTTGGTTTATACGATAATAGGGATCAAGATCTTCGCTTTGCCAGGTGCGCAATATCAATCTAGCTGTTTCAATTATTTTCATAAGTCGCCCAATGGAAGTTAAAATAAACTCTATGGTCTATTTTTCTGATTGCATTTATAAGATTGAAATTTTATCCAGTCTAAGAGATCACATAGATTAGCCAGAAGTGGTAGTTCTAAGTCTGCCGCCACTGGCTCACGTTGTGTAGTGGGTGTAGCAATAGCCACACCTAATTTACCCCCTAAGGTAGCTCCTAATGCCACCATAGTCAAAATACTGGCTTCGCTTGGATTTTCAACGAAATTATTATGCAAAATTAAACCTACGAACAACCCTATTAATCCACCTAAAACTGCACTTGCGCTCACCTTACGATCACTCTCACTTATATTCTGTGCCATATTTATTCCTCTTCATTTAATAAAATTGCGTAAATGCTCACACCTTATTTAGACCGAGTAGTTACAAAATTGTAACTTTCCGCTTAAACCTTATCATTGTATCACCTTGGAAATTAAGCATATATTAACTAATATTGCAAAGGCTCCACTACAAATTGAATCAATATTTAGAGAATAACTATGTTTTTACAACTTTCAACATGGCCTGAAATTGAAGCTTATTTAAAGACTAACAAAAGTATTATTATACCCATTGGCTCAACTGAGCAGCATGGACCCACAGGTTTAATTGGCACTGATGCCATTTGCCCACAAACGCTGGCCCAAGGTATTGAAAAACAATGCCAAGCATTGATTGCGCCTACTATCAATTTTGGTATGGCGCAACACCATTTAGGTTTTCCCGGTACTATCTCTTTACGGCCTAGCACTTTAATGGCGCTTATATTTGATATCGTCAATTCTTTGGCAGTGCATGGATTTGAAAAAATTTATTTTCTGAATGGTCATGGCGGGAATGTTGCCACGCTTGAAGCAGCTTTTGATAGTATTTATGCTGAAAGTAGTTTCAAGAGCACCTCCATTTTTTCTAAATTAGAATGTCGGTTGCATAATTGGTGGGAACACCGTGAATTGAAGAATTTATCTAAAGAATTACATGGTGAAAATGAAGGTTGGCATGCAACACCCGGGGAGATTGCGCTGACTTATTTTGCCTATCCCCATGCAGTTAAATCCGCAACTCTACATCCTCAAATTGCCCCTATTGGTGAATTTCGCGATGCCAGTGATTTCCGTCAACAATTTCCTGATGGTCGCATTGGTTCCGATCCAAGTAAAGCTAGTGTTGCAACTGGGGAAAAGCTTTATCAGATAGCCGTAGCTTGTGTCTTAAAAGACTATTTGGATTTTGTGAATAACGCATAACTTAGGAAGTTGAATGCTCAGAAATTCACTCCCATCCGTTCTTCGCCCCTCGTATATCCAGTACAGAGCCAGCTGATTTGACTAGCCAAACCACCTTTTTTTTGACTAAAGCGACATCAGATTCCTAATGCGAAACACTGCGCCATATTAATAATTAACAAACAGACTGAGATTAACATGAAAAATAAGTTACTTATGGTTAAATTACGAATTGAAAAACCATCAAACTGAGTGTTACAATCACGCGTTTAGCATTTTATATACACTTGGCTCCCTGGTTCGCCTGGGTTTACCCTTCCCCATTTACCCGTGCAGGAGAACATTGATGGATGATGCATCACTTACATTGAAACCCAATTCCCTTGCTACATCCGCAACACAAACAAGAGCTGGCGAAGGCAGTTTGAAACGCTCAATTGGCTTAGTCCAACTGACCTTCATCGGCATCAGCTCAATCATTGGTTCTGGCTGGTTGTTTGGCGCTTTCCACAGCGCCAAAATTGCCGGTCCTGCCGCCATGTTATCCTGGATCATCGGAGCTTTCGCTCTCTTATTAATTGCACTGACCATTGCAGAAGTCGGTACCCGGTTTACACAATCAGGTGGTATCGCCCGCTATTTGGAATATACCCATGGCTCATTAACTGGCTTTTTGAGCGGCTGGGTCAATTGGCTGGGAATTGTGGCAGCTATTCCGACTGAAGCGGCTGCTTCCGTACAATATTTAAGCTCCATTCACGGTTTCAAAAATTTATTTGATGCCAGCACAGGCACCATGAGCTCTACCGGATTATTCGTAGCCAGTCTCTTGATGCTCGGGTATTTCTTCCTGAACTATTGGACGCTGAAGTTGTTCCTACGCTCTACTACCTTCGTCACTACCTTTAAACTGATTGTGCCTTTGTTATCCGCCGGCACCATTATCTGGGCTGGATTCCAACCGGCTAACTTTGGTAATAGCTGGCAAACCTTCGCGCCTTATGGGATGAATGGAGTATTTATCGCCATCGCTGCTGGCGGCATCATCTTTGCCTTCAATGGTTTCCAATCTATTGTGAATTTTGCTGGTGAAGCTAAAAACCCACACCGCACTATCCCTATTGCACTGATCTCCTCTATCTTAATCTGTCTGTTGATTTATTTAGTGTTGCAAGCTGGTTTTATAGGTGCATTAAATGGAAAAGACCTAGCCAGTGGCTGGCATGGCCTGAATTTTAATTCCCCGTTTGTACAATTAGCCTTAAGTTTTAACCTGAACTTGATTGCTATATTGCTCTATATTGACGCGGTAATTTCACCTTCGGGTACAGGTATTACGTATATGGGCTCGACGTCACGCATGCTATTTGGGATGCAGCGCAGTGGTTATATGCCCGGCGCCTTTGGCCAATTGCACCCCAAATATGCCATTCCTCGCAACGCCATGTGGGTCAGCTTAATCTTAGGGTTTATTTTCCTATGGATTTTTCGTGGCTGGGGACATTTAGCGAATGTGATTTCCATTATGAATACCCTATCCTATGTTGCAGGACCCTTGGCTGTTGCCGGTCTAAAGCGTATTGCACCCGATTGGCATAGTCCTTGCCGGATTCCTGGGATGCGCGCTATTGCACCCATTGCTTTTATCATCATGTCGCTGATTGTATTTTGGTCACGTTGGCCGTTAACCGGACAGGTATTGTTCGTCGTTTTCGCTGGGCTGTTTATTTATCTATTTTATCAGTTCAAAAACGGTTTGGCGGGCATTGGTCAGCATCTTAAAAGCGGTTGTTGGTTGGTCACTTATCTCTTGGTGATGGCGCTCTTATCATGGTTAGGCAGCACTGATTTTGGTGGCACTAATCTCCTTAAAGCCCCTTATGACCAGTTCGCAGTCGTTATCGCGGCTATCGTGTTTTATAACTGGGGTGCAAGAAGCGCCTGGAATACACCGCTGTTACAGAAGTTTCGTCAAGATAGTCAAATGCTTTAATTAGAATTGACATTATTCCTTCTCCCCTTGCGGGAGAAGGTGCCTGAAGGGCGGATGAGGGGTAAGCTTGCAGTAGCATTTACTATTTAAAGCCCATTCAAACATACCCCTCATCCGCCTATCGGGCACCTTCTCCCACAAGGGGAGAAGGAACCACTGCCCAGACTCAAATGTCTAAATTGCCCATTAACTCCCCCGCACCCTTTTTGCAATCCACCCACACTGACCTATACTTAATCCTAGGATTGTGTTTTTACAGGAGTATTTCATGCGTGCCCTTTGGGAAGGATCTCTGGTTTTTGGCTTAGTCAATATACCTATCAAACTTTATAGTGCTTCTGAAGAAAAAAGCCTGAGCTTTAATTTGTTACATAAAAAGGATAACTCTCCTATTCGTTATGCCAGAATTTGTAAGCTGGAAGACAAGGAAGTGCCTTACGAAGATATCGTGAAAGGCTATGAATATGAGAAAGGTGAATATGTGATTTTGACCGATAAAGATTTTGATAAAGCCCATGTCAACACAACACATACTATAGATATCATCGAATTCTCAGGTGAAGCAGAAATTGATATCCGCTATTTCGATAAACCGTATTACCTAGAACCCGATAGAGGCGCCAATAAAGCTTATGCTTTGCTGCGTGATGCGATGCATAAATCTAAAAAGATAGCCATTGCGAAATTTGTGTTGCACAACCGTGAACACTTAGGAGTTTTAAAATCTGTTGAGAATGTGTTGGTCTTGGACAAAATACGTTTTCTATCAGAAATTCGTTCACCAGAAGATCTCAAGCTTCCTGAACAAAATCTTACTAATAAACAAGAGCTTGATATGGCTTTAGCACTGATAAAACAATTAAGCCATCCCTTTAAGCCGGAAAAATTCCATGATACTTATGCTGAGGATCTACAAAATACCATACAAATTAAAACCCGAGGCAAGAAACCTAGCGCAAAAGTGAAGGCATTAAAGAAAACCACACCTGGTGATTTAATGAAAGTCCTTAAAGCCAGTTTAAAAAAGCCAACACGACCGGGTAAACATAAAAAGGTAGCTTGAAGAAAAGGGGCGCCTGTTATCCTGAGTGAGGAGGACAGGCACAATAGATAAAAGCCATAACAAGGACAGCTTTATCGGGAGGCTTTGTGCCATTAAAAAAATACCATGCCAAAAGGAACTTTGAAAAAACTCCTGAACCCCATGGATCTCGTGGCAAAAAAGCCAAATCTCGTTCCTTAATTTTTGTCATACAAAAACATGCGGCATCACATCTACACTATGATTTACGCCTGGAAATGCATGGCGTCTTAATCAGCTGGGCAGTGCCTAAAGGTCCTCCACTCCAACCTGGTGAAAAACATCTGGCCATTCAAGTCGAAGATCATCCCTTTGAATATAAAGATTTCGAAGGCGTTATTCCTAAAGGCAATTACGGCGCTGGAAAAGTCATCATTTGGGATAAAGGCACCTATGAGTCTGCAGATAACTCTATAGAAGATCCCAATCTGTATTTCAGCCAAGCCTTGGACAAAGGCCATATCGTTTTTATTTTACAAGGAAAGAAATTATCCGGTGAATTCGCACTAATAAGGACAAAACGTGGTCAGAAAAACAATTGGCTATTTATCAAAACTCAAAATAATACGCCGCATAAAAAACTGAAAATAACAGATAAGTCTGTTGTCAGTGGTTTAACCTTGGAACAAATCCATGATGATTCTCTCCAACAAGAACACTTCGATTTATTAGCTACCCCTAAAAAACCTATGCCAAACACGCTGTCGGTTATGCTTGCCACTGCTGTCACTCAACCAATCGATCAATCCGGATGGTTGCATGAAATTAAATGGGATGGTTACCGAATCGTGGCATTTTTAAATCAAAAACAGGTTAAACTCCACACGCGCAACCATCAAGACTATACACACCATTTCGCCACAGTCGCCACTGAATTAGCCAAACTTAAGTTAAAAGCTGTATTTGATGGTGAAATGGTGGTGGTAGATGATACAGGCCGCTCTCGCTTTCAGCTGATGCAGAAATATCAATCTGAAGGTGTAGGCCACCTCATTTATTATATTTTCGATGTAATCTGGTTCAATGGGTATGATTTACGCCAAATTCCGTTAATCCAAAGAAAACTCATATTGTCAAAAATTCTCCCTAAGCTTGAATATGTGCGCCTGAGTGAGCATGTAATGGAAAATGGTACACAATTTTTTAAAGCAGCCAAAACACTCCACCTAGAGGGTATTATGGCCAAAAAAGCCAACAGCGTTTACTCTGAAGGCAAACGCACCCGTAGTTGGCTCAAAATTAAATCACGACCGCAGCAAGAAGCTGTTATCTGCGGTTACACAGCACCTCGCGGCAGCCGTAAATTATTAGGTGCTCTAATTTTGGGGGTTTATGAGCGAGGTCATCTTCAATACATTGGACATACCGGCACAGGCTTTACTGAAAAAATAATTAAAGAATTAAAACCGCGTCTGGATCGCTTGGCACAAGAGCAATCACCATTTGAACGCATACCCAAAACTAATTCTCCCGTCACTTGGGTAAAGCCCCAATTAGTATGCGAGGTCGCTTTCCACGAATGGACAGCGGAGGGGCTATTGCGACAACCCGCATTTTTAGGATTAAGAACGGATAAACTGGCGCGCTCGGTTCATCGCGAATTACCTATTCCTACTGTTAAACTGATGCCTGCCCAAAAGTACCCCTCTAAACAGGATACTCAATCATCCAAGCTAACCAAAAGCAAGAGCCTTACAAACAGAAGTTCTAAAGAAAAACTGCAGAGTAAGTCAACCTTTTTAAGTCAAAACAATGAAGTCATTATGAAGGTGAATCGACATCCATTAAAGCTGACACACTTAAACAAAGTCTATTGGCCTAAATCTGGATATACTAAAAGAGATTTAATTGAATACTATCATTCAGTCGCAAAATTCATTTTGCCTTATTTAAAAAACCGGTTGCAGGTATTACATCGCTTTCCTGAGGGAGTAGATGAGCCTGGCTTTTATCAAAAAAATATTGTGCATGTGCCCTCATGGCTGCATACAGTGCCTATTCACTCAGAAGGGGAGCAACGCAAAGTTCACTATTTGCTTTGCGAAAATGAGGCAAGCTTGCTTTACATGGTTAATTTAGGCTGCATTGATATGAATCCCTGGTTATCAAAATATACCTCTCTTGCGAAACCAGATTTTTGTGTCCTCGATTTAGATCCTTATGGAATCGACTTTGAGGCTGTGGTTGAAGTCGCTCATTCAATACATAAATTTTTAGAGCACTTGAAGGTCAATCACTATTGCAAAACTTCCGGCGCTACGGGGCTGCATATTTTCATACCCCTAAAAGGAAAATATACATTTGAACATTCTAGGCAATTTGCCGAACTGATTTTTTCCTATATCCATGAGAAAATTCCTGACATAACCAGCCTTGAGCGTATGCCTAAACGGCGTAAGGGTAAAGTGTACCTGGATTTTTTGCAAAACCGCATCGGTCAGACTATCGCCGCACCCTATTCTGTGCGTCCTCGGCCTGATGCGACGGTTTCAACTCCTCTTCAATGGAGAGAACTAAAGCCTGGATTGAGTCCGCAACAATTTACCATGGAAACCATTCATAAACGTTTGGCGAAAGAGGGAGATATTTGGTTACCTATATTGAAATCTGGAGTGAATATTAAAGAAGTTCTAAAAAATCTGGAGGGATAGGGGTGTAGTTTTTTGAAAAAAGATAGTTTATTCCCTGGGAGCACGAATTGACCGCGCTCCAGGGAACACCAGAAGTTTAATGTAAAACTGCTCTGGACTCACTAACTGCAGTTTTTCGTACAACTTTCCTTTTAGCTTTGGGCTTAGATTTCCTTGTCAGTTTGGAAATGTTTTTGACCCAAATCTTTTCTGCTTGCTGGTTAGCTTTATGTAAAGCCGTAAATCTCTTGTGTCCTGCCTGCAGAGAATTTTTTTCGACCTTTAAAGCATCTATTGCCTTTTCAAGGATGTTTAATGCAACCTTGGCTTTTAGCAAATTAGCTCCAGGCTTGCTTCCCTTAGCAGCAGGTTTGGCTTTTGACTTAGCTTTTTTGAGTTCCTGTACCTTACGGACAATCGCTTTTTCAACATCCGATAAGGCTTTAGGATAGATTTTTTTCAATTTTGCATGGTCTGCCGCCAAACAAGATTCCAATGCACGAACCTGCACTGAAAATCCAGATGTTTTAGCTTTGGGAGTAGAAGTACGTTTAGCGCTTTTAGCACGTTTAACAGTACGTTTAGTTGGCATTGCTTAGTTCCTCCTTGAATTGGAAAAGATGATAAAACGTTGTGATTTTAACATATTATTGAGATGTCAAGTCAACAATTAATAACAATTCTAGCTATTTTTATATGATTTAAGGAAAATATTTCGAATTAAGTGACGATTTCAAACTGAATCTAGTATATTTATAGCCTTTAGATACCAAAATATTTTTGCCTTTTTAACGAAAGGATCTCAACTGGAACTCCACAATGCAAATTGACCATAAAAAACTCCAATCTTATTTATTCCTAATTATATTAATTGTCGCGATTCTACTCGGCTCAATGACAGGATATTGGCTTGGGGATAAAGCAGTTGTTTTAAAACCACTGGGTGATATTTTTTTGAATTTAATGTTCACCGTAGTCGTTCCATTAGTGTTTTTCAGTATTTCTGCTGCCATTGCAAGTATGGGTGAATTAAAGCAAGTATGGAAGGTTATTTCCAATATGTTTCTGACCTTTATTTTCACCGGTATTGTGGCTGCGGCTTTCATGATTTTTGTTGTTAAGCTATTTCCGCCAGCGCAAGGTGTATTTTTAAAGCTGCCACAAACCACAACAACCACTGCGCAATTACCTAGTGTCGGAGAACAGATCGTCAACATCTTCACAGTTTCTGATTTTATGAAATTATTCTCACGAGAAAATATTTTGGCGCTCATCTTCTTTTCAGGTCTCGTCGGTTTAGCCACTACCACTTTGGGACGTAAAAGAAAACTTGTTAACCTATTTCTACAAGCCGGCACTGAAATTTCCATGAAAGCAGTTTCCTATGTTATGTATTATGCACCGATTGGTTTTTTTGCTTATTTTGCTGTGTTAGTTGGAGAACTAGGCCCAAAGTTATTAGAATCCTATTTTCGCGCGACTTTAATCTATTATTCTTCTGCACTCTTATATTTTATTGTGGGCTATTCTTTTTATGCTTACCTGGCTCTAAAAACCCGCGGTATTAAGATATTTTGGAAAAATTCATTAGTCCCAATTATGACCTCGCTTGCAACATGTAGCAGTGCCGCTAGCATTCCTGCTAATTTATATGCGGCTAGAACCATGGGAATTCCTAAAGAAGTTTTTGAGACAGTCATTCCGATTGGCGCCATTTTACATAAAGATGGTTCAACTTTGGGTGGGATTGTTAAAATCGCTTTTTTATTTGGTATTTTTCATATGAACTTTTCAGGACTGCCGATATTACTGACAGCTTTACTGGTGGGGTTATTAGTGGGAACAGTTATGGGTGCAATTCCAAGTGGCGGAATGGTTGCAGAAGTATTAATTCTTTCGCTTTATGGTTTTCCACCACAAGCTTTGATTGTTATCGCAGCGATCACTATTTTGATTGATCCACCGGCAACCATGCTGAATGTTTTAGGTAATAGTGTATGCAGCATGCTGGCAGCGCGTTTAGTTGTTGGAAAAAATAGGCTGATATCTCAAATACAAGGCGAGGCGGCGAAATAAAATAGCTTATATTTCTACCATTCCATGTTCTATGGCAATACGAACAGCTTCTACATCTGTTTTCGCCTTTAGCTTTTTTAACAAATTACATTGATAACCATTAATTGTTTTTTTACTAAGACAAAGTTTATCAGCGATTTCATCTGTCTCCATACCGTCGGCTACCATCAGCAGAACTTGTAATTCACGCTCCGATAAGTGCGCAAAAGGCGAAGCATTTTCTGCTGGAGCAATATGAAACATGGCAATGTTTTCTGCCATAGTTGCATCAATGTAGCGGCCGCCCTCATATACAGTTCGAATGGCTACTAGCATTTGTTCAGCACTTGCCTGTTTACTTAAATACCCAGCAACCCCCATTTCAATTAAACGTGCGGGAATAAGTCCATCTACACGAGCACTGACAATCAGAATTTTGGTTAATGGATTACTGCGTAGCAACCGCGCTATAGCTTCAAAACCACCTATGCCTGGCATGTTCAAATCCATAATAATCACATCAGGCGAAAGTTCACGCGTCAAACGGATTGCATCTTCACCATTTTCTGCTTCGCCAATAATCTCAAAATCCTGAGCATCATTCAGCATCAGTTTAAACGCTGTGCGTACTAATTCATGGTCATCCACTAACAAAACTCGAATCATACTGACACTCCTTCTTTATTTAAGAAAATGTGTTTACTACGAAGATGCTATGGGTAAAATATGAATAACGAGCAAAACCTAGTCATTTTGCAGCCGTTTAATGGGAAGGAAAAAAGATTTGCAAGAAGAAAATGAGTCCTAGACGCATCATTGCATTTTGACCCAATTACTTATCAGCAATTTTAGATTCATCTGAATCTAAATCAATTTCGGATGGATGAGAAACCCAAAGATCGTGCAGCCTTTTAGCTGCTGGGAAGTTATCAGTTTCAAGATAATAGAGGACTTGCTTTTGTACTGGTTCAGGTAACTCCATTAACATACTTGACCCTTACAATATTGAATAAACTGATATAGAATAGCCAATCGGTACATAGTCCGGTTTGACCACTGCAAACTATGTACCGAATTGCCATAAAGGTGAAATCACTTGGTTCGTGGCAGCATCCTTGCAGCCTGCATCCTTCCCTAGATGCATCATCCATGAACTGAGGCTCCTATAAATTCAAGTTCCCTGCGCCCCAAGTGATTTCTCGATAAGTATTACACCATACTCCTTATGATTAAAATGTAGGTAAACGGCGGAACTTATTGTAGGCAAATGGCTGGTCTTATGCCTTACAACCTAGGTCAATCATAGTCAGGTTCAAGCCTTTGAAATCGGATTTCACTTTATAGTACTTGAGTTTAGGCAACAGATTAGTTATTATGGTTCGGTTAGATGCACCGCGGGGTGGAGCAGTCTGGCAGCTCGTCGGGCTCATAACCCGAAGGTCGTAGGTTCAAATCCTGCCCCCGCTACCAAATAAAAATGTAAAAAACTATGATACGCATTTCGGCCAGTAGTTGAAACTCAGTATATATACTCAAACACTTCGAGTATAGCGCCTGGAAATGTATATAGCTTTAGTAAAAATGGGCTGATTGCCCATTTTTTATTTGTACCTGGGGTAAATATGACTGTTTCATCGGAGCTGGAAAATACAATTGCACCCGCCATTTCCGCTTTAGGCTTTGAGCTAGTGAATTGCGCCATTGTTTCCGAAGGTCATAGGAAAACTTTACGTGTATTTGTCGATAATCCAGAAGGGGGCGTGACCGTAGACGATTGTATGCGGATCAGCCAGCAAATCAGTGCCGTGCTGGATGTCTCAACACTCATCCTGGGACAATATAACCTTGAAGTGTCTTCTCCAGGGCTTGATCGCCTTTTAATTACAAAGGCACATTACCAACGTTTTCTAGGCAGACGGGTGCGCATCAAACTACGTAATGCACTGGATGGTAGACGCAACTTTTCCGGGGAATTGCAAGGCGTCTTTGATACCACCGTACGCATCCACTCCGAAGATGGAACGTTTGATTTAGAATTAGAAAATATTGAGAAAGCCAATCTCATACCAGAATTGAGGTTTTAGCATGAACAAAGACATCTTATTAATCGTCGATTCCTTATCCAATGAAAAAGGAGTGGACAAATCTGTTATTTTCGAGGCTGTCGAAGCCGCCCTTGCAGCAGTTGCGGCAAGACGATATGAAGATGATGTTTCAATACGCGTCTCCATAGACCAAAAAACCGGTGACTATGAAACATTCAGGTTTTGGACGATATCCGAAGATCCCGAAGAAGTCGAAGATTTCCCAGGAAAATACCTTTTGCTACAAACTGCTGTGATAGATCACCCCGGATTAGTAGCCGGTGATGTGATTGAAGAACCCATAGAATCCGTCGAATTTGGCCGAATCGAAGCCCAGCAAGCGAAACAAGTACTGATGCAAAAGGTACGCGAAGCCGAACGTAAAAAAATAGAAGACCGATATCAAAAACGCATAGGCGAACTTATCACCGGTGTCATCAAAAAAGCCACTCACGACAGTATTATTCTCGATCTTGGCGATGGTGCAGAAGGCTTAATTACTCGCGATGAAATGATTCCACGTGAAGTGGTTAGAACTGGCGATCGTTTGCGTGGCTACCTTTATGCTATACGTGGTGACAAACGTGGGCCCCAATTGTTAATCAGCCGCACCCATCCGCAAATGCTGGCAGAGCTATTCAAAATCGAAGTACCTGAAATTGGCGAACAAGTGATTGAAATCAAAGCCGTTGCCCGCGATCCAGGTTCACGCGCAAAAATCGCTGTTAAAACCAACGATGGCCGTATTGATCCCATTGGCGCCTGCGTCGGTATGCGTGGCGCTCGCGTACAAGCAGTTTCTGGCGAATTAGGTGGCGAACGCATCGATATTGTACTCTGGGATGACAACCCCGTGCAGCTGGTCATTAATGCCATGGCGCCTGCTGAAGTAGTCTCCATCATGGCTGATGAAGAAACTAAAATCATGGACGTCGCCGTGCGCGAAGATCAACTGTCACAAGCCATTGGCCGAAATGGCCAAAATGTGCGCCTAGCCAGTGATTTGACCGGATGGAAGCTGAATGTGATGACTGCACAAGAAGCCAATGAGAAACATACTGCTGAGGCTGAACGTTTAAAACAAAATTTTATGCAGGAGCTCAACCTGGATGAAACAATAGCAGCCGCACTCGTTCAAGATGGTTATACTAGCCTTGATGAACTGGCTTTTGCCGCCATTGAAGAAATAGCAGCTATACCTGGCCTGGATACAGATACTGCCAATGATCTTCAGGACAGAGCACGTGACCTACTATTGGCTAAAGAACTTGAGGCTCAGCTAAATGTATCCGAACCCGCACAAGACTTGCTGGATCTTCCAGGTATGACAGCGGAACTCGCGTACCAATTAGCCAATAACGGCATCATCACCCAAGAAGATTTGGCAGAACAGGCTGTAGATGATATCAGCGCAATTGAAGGACTCGATGAACAACTAGCTGCTAAGCTTATCATGGCCGCCCGCGCGCCATGGTTTGCCGAAGATGAACCTGAGAAAAAATAGCGTAACCATTATGTGGTTACCAAAATGTAACCGTTCAGGCACCCTACTAAACCAGACACAAACGGTCAGATTTTTCCAAGGTCGCCCCTAAAATTTCGGGAAAAAGCGCAGCATACATGGGAGTATGTGAGCATTTTTCCCGAAATTTTAGGGGTGAAATTGGGGAAATATGGCCGTTTCCATCTAGTGGCTGAACGCTTACACCACAATAGATTGTATTGAGGAATAAATAATGGCCGAAGTAACAGTCAGACAATTTGCTAAATCCATTGGCATTACCACCGAAGACCGGCTAGAACGGCTACTGATGTCTTTGCAGAAAATCGGCATCGTTGTCAACAATGCTGATGAACCTCTGACGCTGACCGGTGAACAAAAACGTACCTTATTGGCATCTTTTAAAAGCGGTCAAAGCAAAATTGTGGCTACTCCCTCGCCTGCTGCTGAAAAAATAACTTATACAGAAACTAAAGTGGATTCGTTACGCCAGCCCGGCAAACCTTCCACCAGTGCAGTGCCCGTCATCATCCGCCGTAAGAAATCAGTAGTAGTCGAACAAAAAGCCATTCCTCCAGTACCGACCCCAGAACCTACTCCCTCCCCTATCCCCGAAATACCGACAGAAACTATTGCTGAAAAACCAGAAGCGCCACAAACCGAATCTATAGGACCCATTGAAGCCCCAGTGGAAATTCAAGCGGAGCAACTGACAGAAACAAAAACCACTGCTGCTATTGAAACTGCTCCAACACGCGCGCAAGAACCCAAACCAACTAAAGCCCCAGTTTACGAAGCCGAAGACAAAAAACGTACTAAAAAGAAAAAAGAACGTCGGACGGAGCGACATGGCGCACATGAAATTCCCAGAGGTGATGAGGAAGAATTGGAATATCATCCCCGTCATAGAAGAGGACCTAAAAAAGCACAAGCGGTGGGTGCTGGTGCCAGCCTTACCCGTGAGCATGGCTTTTCTAAGCCCACTGCCCCTTTAATTCGTGAAGTGATTATACCTGAAACCATCACCGTAGCTGATTTAGCTCAAAAAATGTCAATTAAAGCCGCTGAAGTCATTAAATCCATGATGAAACTTGGCGCACTAGTGACGATCAATCAGGTAATAGACCAAGAAACCGCCTCCATTGTGGTTGAAGAAATGGGGCATAAACCTAAACTACTGAATATCAACGCCCTAGAAGAAAGTTTGCAACTTGAAAGTGAAGAGGAACAGCACACCACAACCCGTGCACCTGTTGTCACCATTATGGGACACGTCGATCATGGTAAAACCTCATTACTAGATTACATTCGCCGCACTAAAGTCACCAGCAGTGAAGCAGGTGGCATCACCCAGCATATAGGTGCCTACCAGGTAAATACTGCCAAAGGCGTCATCACTTTTCTGGATACGCCAGGCCATGAAGCCTTTACCGCCATGCGTGCCCGCGGCGCCAAATGTACCGACTTGGTGATTTTAGTTGTGGCCGCTGACGACGGCGTGATGCCACAAACCATAGAAGCCATTCAACACGCCAAAGCGGCCAAGGTACCCATGATCGTCGCCATTAATAAGATGGATAAACCCGGCACTGATCCAGATCGTGTGCGCCTTGAGCTGTCGAAATATGAGGTTATTTCTGAAGATTGGGGTGGTGATACCATGTTTCAGCAGATATCAGCTAAAACCGGCCAAGGCGTGGACGACCTCTTGGATAGAATACTACTGCAGGCAGAGTTGTTGGAATTAAAGGCCCCGGTTGACAGCCCAGCCCGTGGTATTGTCATTGAGTCACGACTAGATAAAGGCCGTGGACCTGTGGCAACTATTTTAGTGCAAAGCGGCACCTTGCATAAGGGTGATATTCTATTAGCAGGCGGTGAATACGGCCGTGTCCGTGCCATGATTGATGATCTCGGTCATACACGCGACAGCGCCATTCCTTCCACCCCGGTCGAAATACTTGGCTTATCAGGTACTCCTAGCGCAGGTGATGAAGCTATCGCCGTCCCCACAGAGAAAAAAGCCCGTGAAGTCGCCCTATTCCGTCAAGGGAAATACCGCGATATCAAGTTAGCTAGACAGCGCGCTTCTAAATTGGAAAATATCTTTTCACAAATGGGCGAAGGCAAGGTTAATGCGCTTAACATCGTGCTTAAAGGCGATGTGCAAGGTTCAGTTGAAGCCATCAGTGATGCATTAACGAAATTGGCCACTGAAGAAGTAAAAGTAAATATCATCGCTAGCGGTGTAGGCGGCATTACCGAGTCCGATGTCAATTTAGCCATTGCTTCTTCTGCTATTCTGATTGGCTTTAATGTCCGCGCCGATGCCAGTGCTAGAAAATTGGTAGAAACAGAAGGCGTGGATTTGCGTTATTACAGCATTATCTACAACTTGATAGACGAAATTAAAGCAGCGCTAAGTGGTATGTTAAAACCTGAATATAAAGAAACCATAACTGGTCTAGCCCAAGTAAGAGATGTCTTCCGATCCTCAAAAATTGGCGCTATTGCAGGTTGCTTAGTCATTGAGGGTGTAGTCAGACGCCATAGTTCTATTCGGGTGTTGAGAGACAATGTTGTCGTGTTCACAGGTAAACTAGAGTCTCTGCGCAGATTTAAAGATGATGTTAACGAAGTGAAAAGTGGCACCGAGTGCGGTATTGGTGTTAAAGATTATAATGATGTGAAAGTCGGCGATCAGATTGAGGTGTATGAAACACAGGAAATTACACGACAGTTGTAAAAATGCTTCTTCTACTCTCAACCCAACTAATTTCTTTCTTCCACAAAGATCATACCCCCCCCTTTGAAAAAGGGGGGGAAAGTACCTTCCTTTTTCCATAGGTGAAGATGCTTATGCCCCAGGAACCCTAACATGAGTCATACTTCTTTTAACCGCATGCAACGCATAGCGGATCAAATTCAACGCGAATTAGCCGTATTACTCACTACCAAAGCACATGATCCTCGCTTTCATACAGTGTCCATCACAGCGGTAGATGTTTCACCTGACATGGCAAATGCCACTGTGCTCATCAGCCAATTGGACGAACAACATATTCAAGCCACATTAGCTGCTCTCAACAAAGCAGCTGGCTTTCTACGCTATGAATTAGCACATACACTCAACTTAAGAATCACCCCTAAATTACATTTTATTTATGACGAATCAATCAGCAAAGCAGATCGAATTGATCGCTTAATCAATCAAGCCATCCAAGAAGAGGAAGCTAAAGGAGAAAACAAAGGTGAACAAACCCCGAAGTAACAGGCGCGCTGTTAATGGTATTTTATTATTAGACAAACCCGAAGGTATGTCTTCCAATGCTGCATTGCAGATTGTGAAAAGATTATTTGAGGCCAATAAAGCTGGACATACCGGCAGCCTAGATCCCTTGGCCAGTGGTATGCTGCCTATCTGTTTTGGCGAGGCCACCAAGTTCAGTCAATTTTTATTGGAAGCGGATAAATATTACCGAGTCACCGCAAAATTAGGTATTAAAACGACTACTGGAGACCGTGAAGGCGAAGTGGTGTGCCAACGCTCCATACCTACGATTACCGCAGATTTGTTGCATTCGCTGTTTAACCAATTTGCCGGCTCTATTGAACAAGTGCCCTCTATGTTTTCGGCGATCAAACACAACGGACAACCTTTATATAAATTAGCACGTCAAGGCATAGAAATACCGCGTGAATCACGCCAAGTTACTATTCATGAACTTATACTGCTTGAGGCCGGTAGCGATTATTTCAGCTTTGAAGTACGCGCAAGCAAAGGCACCTATATTCGTACCCTAGTTGAAGACATGGGAGAAACTTTAGGCTGTGGTGCGCATGTCACCCAACTACGCCGCTTAAGCGCCGGACCCTACCAGCCTGAGCAAATGCAAACTTTGTCCCACCTGGAACAACTACAACAGACACAATCTAAAGAGCTACTGGATTCCTATTTACTGCCGGTTGATAGCTCCATCGCCACTTGGCCACTCTTGCCCTTATCAGAAGCGGCAATTTATTATCTAAAACAAGGACAGCCCGTTATCATCCCCCATGCTCCCACCGACGGCTGGGTGCGCCTATCACATAAAAATGGCGCTTTTATCGGGGTAGGTGAAATTCTCAAAGATGGACGAGTTGCGCCTCGTCGGCTGGTGCAGAATTGAATTTAATGGAATATTTGTAACTTTATCTATTTCTAACGCACTCCAAATTTAATGCGTTCGGCCTGATATCCTGCGACTTGATCGCGGGATATCAGGCGGATGGCACTAAGCCTATTTCTCTTAATTATCTTTCTCAATTCTAAAACTTATTGCAGTACTACCTCTTTTATTTTAAAAACATTTAAAATGCGTAATTTTTACGGTATTGACTATATTTCGCATAGATAACAAAATATAAGCAATTTATAATCATAATTGAGGTGAAAAAATAAAATGGAGGAACTCAAAAAAGAAACACTTAGCCAAGTCAAAAAAAGAACAACAGGTCAATCAGAAGAACCCTCTCCCCCATCTTCAGAACCAGCTGAAAATGGTGTTGAATCCAGCGATACCCTTATTTTAAATTATGGCAGAATCAATCCACAGTCAGGAGAAGGCTATTTATTTGAAAAAATACTATTATGCTGCTATCAATGCTTAAATAATAACAATAATTTTCTAGATATTCAGAAACTCTGTGATTGGTTTCACACGCATTGGAATATAACAATTGGCTTTGAAAAAGCTAGCTTCTACACACTATTTCCTGCAAACATTCATTTTAAACCGACATTTAATCCACATATCTTCACAGCTTCCAGCGCTTTTCCTGATAGCAAATTACCTGGAGAAATGAAAGAATTTGCCCATGAATACGCGGAAATGAAAAACCTGCTTGGCAGTAGTCCATCAACTCTAAAAAGAGCATGTCTACTCTTAATTGCCATATTGATCGATCGCATTTATTCCAATACCAAATATATGGATATTCGCGAGCGTAATATCATTTTAGATAGAGTTTTGAATTTTCTACAAATGCTACAACGTAGCCAAGGATTCTATTTTTTACGTGAAGGTACACATTTTAAACAATATCTACAACCAGCAATCACCACTTTAACCGATGGTTTGGACGAAGTTAAATCTATCATCAATCAGCCAAAACAAATACCTACCTGGCTGCGCGACTACCTTGAGCATGCGAAAAACATCATAGACGGCCTGCCCCTTTATACACATTACATGCTGCAGGGCACAGACATCAAAATCGCTTCGATAAAATACGCTTTAGAAGAGATCTATAAAAAATATATCAGTATCCTCTCTGGCGAAGAGAGGACTATCTCATTAACACGCTTAAAAGAAGTCAAACAAACGGTAGGTCAAGCCAGTTTAATTATCAAAACCAATACAGAAAAAGAAAAAGTACAACTCGCTATAGAAGATATCAGAAAGTTAATCACAGATAAAAAAATCAGCCTTTCGCAAGCTGGATTTTATATTGACTATATATTGAATCAACCTCAGGGAATGTCGCACCTAGAACAGGCCACACAAGGAAAAATAACCTTCTTTTTAAGCGCGGATCAATTTTTAAGAGAGCTAATTTATAATCCCGGTTTCTGTCAAGCTATATTTACAGATGTCATTGTCAAAGAAGGTTTAGATTACTACTGTAAATTGACAACTAACAAAGACATGCTGGAATGCTCTTTGACCCTGCTGCGTCAACATGTGCTAAGGACTGATAAGACCATAAAAAGTGCCGCAGAAGACAAAAAACAACAAGGAAATCCCATACAATTTCTAGAACTGGCTGAACGGGCACTTAAACCACAGTTAATTGATTTTAGCTTTGAATCCAACGCCTATCTTACTGCATGGGCTCCAGGTGTATTTTCAGTATTTCAAAAAGAATCAAAAAAAACAACCGTGCAAACTGCCTCCAGAGAATATTTCAATTTACTATGTCTTTTAACCGCAGTGAATCAGGAATTAGCTGCTTATAGCTGGTTCATCCAAACATTAGAAAAAGCTTGCTTTAGCAGTGGTTCACTGCAAGTCACTATTCTACATAGAAAATTCTTAATCAATTTAAGTCAGCGCACCCTAGATCCTTTACAGATGGTCAAAAAGGCATTATTTGAATTTCGCAATCCTCGAAGAGAATCGGCTAAAGAAATACTCGTTGCAGAAGCCACGCGTATTAATAAACCTTTGTCAAACAAATGGGCTAGTATCGGACTGGAAGTAGCAAAAAAAGAATTTTTTATCAAAATGATCTCTTCTATCAGCGAATTAGATTATGTCTGCCGAAGTCTGGATGATTATGTGAACGATACTGTAATCCAAAGGCATATTAAACAAACAGCTGAAATTGATAGAATGTTAGAAATGGCTGCTTCGATTACCATGCCAGATGTAGAGGAGTATATGCGTAGCGCCAGACAATTTAGCGAAGATGCGCGCAAACGTTTAAGTGATTTTTTACACCCACCTAAACTTGAAAAATCAACTCCGCTATCACCCTCTGTGGAACCCAAAGATGCAAAAATACCACCTGGAGTTTTATCTAAAATCAGTATGTTTACCACGCCATTAAAATTGAGAAGATCCATAGATAACGACAAAAAATTAGTCCATATGCTGGCTGATCTATGCTTTACAAACAAAGGAGTGCTCGATTTAACGACAGAATCCCCTTCATTTAGGAGATTTTTTAGACAGAGCGATGATTTAGTGACCGATCAGGCTAAATATAATTGCGCCATCTCATTATTAAATGCAACTGAAGCCTGTATCTCATCAATTCAAATGCATGAGCTCTATCACTTAACTGGGGCCATTGCACTTATCATAAAATTACTCAGCCCTGACAACATTTTCTTTCTCACCCAAGCTAATTTATACGAGTCTTTGCAAGATAAGCTAAAAATATTAAATGCAACCTTAATGTTATTCAAAGAGCAAAAACCTACCCCAGAGGATGCCAAACAAATCGCAGATATTTTTCAGAGCATTGGTCAGGAATTATCTTCAGTCTACGTTATAGAACAATCCATCTTGCAAGAAGCTAACGAAATCATTAATAAATTCTGTAATCTTTATTGCAGTAGGTATGGATTATCATTACCCATCAAAAATGCCGCTCTATCCCTAAGGAATACTGCAGCCCATGAATTGGACTACAGTCAAATCAAAAAACTATTTGCCATATTTGAAAAAAATAAACGTTTTATTTGCAAGATTATTTATGCACATTCATTGACGAAAAGTTTAGTGTCTAATTATTATTTGCAGGACGAACGAACTTGTTTAGTTAATTACATGACTAATTCTATCACAGATACCATCTGCGATTATTGCCTAGAAAAGGATAAATTAGCGACGCGTAAAAAGTTCAGACCACGCATTAAAAAATTGTTCAACATTTTCACTCCCGATTGCACGCAAAATTTAGTTTATGATAAATTTTTTACTGCAGAAACCTGTTTTAGGTTACACAGATCATTTAATCTTCCCATCAGCTTTAATTTTGATAACGACGCTTACGAATACACCGTGGATAAAGAAAAAAAATATTCAGCCCCTAAAATAGCACCCGAAGCTGTAAATATGCTTTTATTTATGTTAAATGCCTTACGCAGAATTGATAGAAATATTATTACCAGATTACCTAAATCATATAATAAGCATGAAGAACAGCAGGCTGATCTTTACCTGCAATTTAAACAGGAGGTAGAGCACATAATGAATTATGACATCACACCTACAGACAAAAAACAAACCTCAACTTCTATTTCCAAGGATTAAAATAACTATTTGTTACAAGATTGAAACGGCCATCCCGCAAGGGAATTTCCGTCGGTCATATTTTCCCAATCTCATCATTTGTACTACCCTCAACTATGAAAACCATTTTTATCTTAAGTGCACCTCTAGAAATTATCTTTTTGTTCAAATCCGCCTTGACTTGCACAAAAATCCGCGTTGCCTCATCATTTTACCTAACTTTAGGAGGCTCCAACGTTGACTCAGAAATCACCTAACCCAAATAAGTAAAAATTTTATAGTAATATTATCAATATTATCTGTGGGCGAAGTGTGGGTAAGGTTGTGGGCGACA
>DASZWJ010000044.1 GCA_035546635.1 Gammaproteobacteria bacterium | reverse complement strand
CGCCTGGGGTGATCCTACTTTAGCAACTCGAGAAAAAGGCAAAATTATTACTGAAGCTTATGTGGATTATATTCTTAAACAGATCAATGTTTTTATTGCGCAATAGAAAATTCGCGGAGATTATTCATTTCTTTCTGCCTTGAGAGAGAAGGTTTTGATTAATAATTTACACATATTTTTAGCGGTAATTTATGACTATAGATAAGAAAGTAACTACAGAAAATCATTTCGTCTTGACTTTATAAGCTCATCTACTAAACCTTTCTTACGTCAACTATCATTGCAGGTCAAAGAAAAATGCACGACACAGCTACCGCACAAATTCTCGGGAACAGTCTATCGCAGGGAATTGGTGCGGCTCAGCATCCTACAATAAAGCCTTAGAATTTAGAAGAAACTAACCGGAGAACTTTATTCGATTTTAGATAACCAATATTTATCGTGGTTATAAATCAGGTTCATTTGGAGCAAATATTGGGTACGTTCCGCCTGAGATCCCGCAACTTGATCGCGGGATCAGGCAGATGACACTCAGTACTTTATTTAAACTCAACTTGAAAACACCTAAATCAACTGCCTGCTTACCGCCAATAAAAATACCAAAGTAGCCAACAATCCCAATAAGCTGCGCACCGCATGGAGCCATCCCCAGCTTCTTATGAGTTTCCTAGTGTCGGGAGTAGTGGCATCGAGCGGTATCTGCATTAATTGCTTGTTGGTTGGCATGATGGCAAAAAAAGTAAAAGGCCAATTCAGAAAAATCAGCGCGGCACCTAATAAATACCACCAATTCCAAGTCAGGACTAAAGCCACTACGCCCAACACACCGGATACCAGCGCTAAAGTGGCTTGCATAAATAATCCGCGTTTGTAGCTGGCTTTCCATTGCGTCAGTAAGGCAGCATCAGATAATTTGAAACGAGCAGGCTGCTCAACTAGATTAATATAGATAGCTGCGCCAGTAAAAATAGCGGCTACAGCAGTTGCTAGTAAACCATATAGCATATTTAGGTCCTTTTTTGGAAGATCATCGTTCCAGCACAGAGGCTGGCTCCACAGTTAAAGTGTATTTTAAATTGTAAATAGTCGCAATGTAACTAGTCGTTGGCGTGAAATTAAAAAATCCCACATCATCTCGGCGGGCTACAATTTCTTGATATAAAACCCAAAACAGTTTATATTTTACTCATTTTTACCAAAAATTCTAATATAGCACTAAAATAAGCTTAAATGAAATATGAGTGATGTAGTGAGTGAAAGTAAATTAGCATCCATTAAACAAGAAATTAATTCCCCCGAAGAATTAATTGCGCTATTTGAACAGGATACACTTCGCAATTTTTCATTTGATTCAGGAAGAATGCAGTTACATATCATTTTTGAAATAGAAATCAGTCCTCGTAGTAAACGTGGCGCGCTGCAGATATGGACAGGGAATTGGTATGGTTTTTCGTCACAAGAAGATGGATATTTTCTCAGAAAACAACTTTTTAAAAGTTTTTTACGTAAAGCACTTTCTCATCCTGAAGTTAATCATGTACATCTATCTTTAGATATAGCTGATGTATATGATGCTGTTATCACATTGAAACATATTTGGAATTTAGAACTGAGTCAGCGTTTAAGAATTAATTACACTTTAGATTTTTGCAGTCCAAAATATCTTGTCTCAAAGAACATGTTTCCCCAAAGTTCCTCATTCACTGAAATTAATTCGATTGTTGCGCCTCACTTTATCAGAAACCTCTTTAGCGGCGGCCTTAATCTGCGGGATAGTTATTCGATTTACACTAATACACCTAGCACTCAACTCGAGTTGTTAAGAGCAATAGCACAAAAACCTTGTTATAAGCATAAAAAATCAATTACCACAGCAGCAGCTGCAAAACTCATATTTATATTAGCTGATTATTTGTTTTTTACTAGCTCTGATTACTTATCAAATTACGTTTTTTATCAGAACCTATTTCTAGCGAGCCATCGTGTTTTCTTGTGGACTGGCGATCCTCGAAAACTCGTGCACATTAAGAAACAAGAAGAGGTTTTCAGGCGACTGGAGTTGGTTGCACAACCTGAGAATAGTATAAATATAGAAGCCATCAGAACCAGTCTCAGCCATCTCATGCCTATGCATGATAAAAAAATAGTGGTCATGACCGCAGAAAAACGTATCGCTGCAATAAACTCTATATTGGATGCCATCCACAAAAAAGCTGACCATCCCCAAACACCTGCTACTCACAAAGAACGCTTAGCGTATTATGAACGTCCACAGGCTATTTTAACCATTAGCGAAAACGCTTGGCGTGGAAATCAATATATTTACGAAAATAATCTTAAAGATACCAGCTTTACCACATTAGAAATTGATTTCCCAGCGAGTGTTGCAAGAATGGAATGCTTATTTAAAGCTATCGGCAAGAATAACCTGATAAATCGTGTGCATTTTAAAAATAAGCCACTGGATTTTGAATTTTTCAATATCATATTGAAAAATTGTTTATCATTGCAGATGCTGCGGCTAGACCAGGCAGAAAACCAAATATATATGGGTCAATTATCGGATGAGGTCGCAGCAAAAGTAACTGAAATTTTGTTTAATGGCTATACAGGTAGTTATACCCTTAATCTCAGACCCAACCTATCGCTATTTAATCGTTTTAAGAATTTACGTGAATTAACTTTAGAAAGATGCACTCTTCCTTTTGAAGAATTTCCATTTTTACCCAATCTATTGAATTTGAATTTTATTAACTGTAGTTTTTATTCCGAAACTTTCGACAGCGGATTTGAAGCTTTTAAGAAAATCATGGAAAAACTTCATCCAAAATTACTTATAACAATCACAAATTTTACAGACAAACTAACCCAAACAGCTTCGCAATTATCTACAAGTGATTTTAGGAACAATTATCTTCCTGATTTTATCCCTTCAGAGACAACTGATGAAACTCCACCTTATAACCCATCAAGTTTATATCTACCCAAAACAACTGAGATCAATACCAATTCTATAGAACGAAAATGTCGTTTTTATACGAATGATCCCTCTCTAACCTTACCTCCTGCACGCATGGATCAAGATGAAATGATGCAACTTACTATTCAACCGGGAGGAAATAAATCTTTTATCGGTTTCATGACTTCAGCAATTGAATTTATAGCAGAACCTGAACAGAAGAAATTTCATCGTTATACTTATAATCAATATACTTCTTTAGAAAAATATCAAGCTCTGGAAAAGGACTTAAAATTACCTAAAGCCGTTTGCGGAAGAATCGATTCTGTCCAATTAGATTCTAAAAGTGTCTACGTATTACCTACACCACTGTCAACACCACAACAATCCTGGGCATTAGCAACTATCGCCTTTGAACTGCCGAAATTGGCTGATATGCTGGAAATCGGTCATTGCCCATCATTACAAAATGCCTATGCCTTGCGTTTAAAAGATACCACCACCACATCTCAAATCATTAAAGCTTATATGATTTTGTATCCTGCCATACCCAGTCCTTTACCTCTAAAGATCCCGGAAGTCTCTTCTTTTGGTTTTATTATTAAACGCATGTTACTTAGATTGGCAAGTAACATACAAATAAAAAAAGATTTTCCTAATTTTGTTCAGCTAATAGCTCAGCTGGAGGCTATAGAAAAAAATAAAATTGCCTTAAAGCAAGCAAAATCCAATCCAATGGCTGCCCAAATTTTTTGGCAATATTCACAAGAACAAATTGACTTAATAGTATCTTACTGCCGTATAAAATCTGGGGTTAAAGCCGATAATAAAACTATTACCTTTACAATTGAAGAGTTACAATCGATGGAAAAATTCCAAGGAATGAAGGAATTTATAATTAATCTGCTTTTACCTCCCGTTATTTGTGAAAGAGCCGCTCAATCTGCTGCCTTTTTGGCAACTGGCTACCATCTGCCAAATTGGGTGGTCAACAGCCAAGAACACGCTTATCTCAAAATTTTATCGGCTCAAGATGCAAAATCTCCCACACTGAGCTGGCAGCCAAAAGATTTAGGTGGTGCAGCAGTAACAGTGAAAGAGATACCTTTTTTTTCTGAGTCTCTATCCCTGCGACTTAATGATGCAAAAGAATTAAAATCTTTTGCCAAAAAACCGCGGATATTAAAAGAATTTGCCCCCATACATCACTGGTCATTCAAATATCAAGGCACTATTTTTGACTTTATCAACCAAGTTTTCTCGACGGATACACCCTCACTTATTTTTTATCCCGCGAATAATCTAAAAGCCTTAGAAGGTTTTTTAGCGCTGTTATGCGACCATTATCGGGAACAGCATGCCACCAGATCCACTCATGATATCCGTAGTAGTTACTCAGGAATCATGCAACCTTTAAACAACCGACGCAGGATAGCATTTTTACAGGAGGAAGAAAAACGTACTTGCTGGATTAAAATTGTCGAACATCCCGATGATTTAACGACACTGTGGGAGATGCCAAGCATACCTCCCAAAGCAATGAAAGCGACGCCATTGCAGAATAAAGTACCAACTTTATTAATTATAAATATTGATAAATTAGTCTCGCAGCTAGAAATACAATCAAAATTATTTAAGTACCCACCCTGCTTAAGCGTCAACTCCCAACTACTAATGTTACCGACCACTTGTCGGATAATTTATTTAGGTAGCCACTTGCCCAAGGAGTTGCAGAACTCTGGATTGCAATTCATCGACTGGCCTTCTACATTGGAAAGCGAATTTTTAAAAATTCGTCAGCAATTACCTTTAGCACAACAACTGGATGCAAATACCTCACTATCTACTGAAAAAACCACATCTAAATCCCCAACTACCGATAGCGTAATCTGCGATTTAAAAAAATCCGAGCCAGAAAATTTTTTATCAGAAAAATTACTCGTCCGCAAAGGACAAATCACCCTGCAGGAAAATTCGATTGTCTCCGCACTCAAGGCACATAAACCCGTTACGCTCGCACATTGTTTCACTGAGAGCAATTGGGAAAAATTTTGTCACTTGGCCTTGTGTCAAATATCAATAGAGCAACACGCCTTAGAAGATGGGCAATATAGTCCATTACCTATCGATCCTGCGATCTCCATTGTCCGACATCCTACCTTCTTTCCTACTCGCTTAACAGAAATTGATGACACACAGTGGGCAACGAGGCGCACTGACCAAACTGTGACATCTTATATCTTAACCCAGCATAGCTACCCTAGCTTTATCGCTAATTGGCAAGCTGATGTAAAAAAAGGCTCGCTATTATCTACAGAATTACCTGGCTTACTGCATGATTGCAAAACAGCCAAAGCTTTGATTCAAGTAACTGATTCTTTCTCTGAGGCAGACTGGATTACGCTTTATCAACATATCGCCGAAGTACCTGAACATATCACCTTGGAAATCTGGTTTCATCCCCGCTATCGAAATGCGCCTGGCTTACCAGCATTACCACCAGAAGAAAAAAGACTAAAGGATATCCCCAAAGAAAAATCTAGCCAAGTAAATACACCCAAAGTATTTTTCGCACCAAATGCCGATTTATTAGGTGCATTACAGCAACTTAAAATACTTAAACTGCTGCCGGCAGATATTCACTGTGTCCCTATCAATAGTGAAAGCACGCTTGAAGAATTATTAGAATCCATACAGACACGTGTGACTGAAAGTAGCGAGGACTGCTCTTTTACGATTAAGTATCAAAAAGGTCAGGTGATGACGCGATTAGAAAAATCCGAACCGGTCTTGCTGGTAGGCGAAATATCAAGAGAACTTTATTCACAATTAGAATCTCTACTCATCAGTGATTATCTATGGAGTAATGCGCAACGCCAAATGTTTAGCGCGCCCTTATTTTTACTTTCCCCCCCTAATCCGCAGTTAGCGCAGCATCTGGAAACCTTTTTTGATACCGAAACGCTGACAGTGGATTACTTGCAATGGCTGGAGCAAGATACTTTCATGAAATTAGAAGAAAGAGATAAAAGGCATCTGCAACAAATCTATCAGCAAACTAAAGGTATTTTACGTTGGAGTTGGCCACGATTGCAGGAAATTAGCGAATTTTTACAGAAATATCCGCCTGAAAAACGCGCAGAGCAGTTTGAACTCAGTCCATTTCAAACGAAACTATTAGAAGATTACAACCCACAAAGTGCCATCTACCAGCAGTATCGTGATTTATGGATAACGCTTTTCTGCTCAACATCCGAAATTAAAAAAAGCTCTACTAAAGAACCAGAAGAATTTAAACTGACTCCACCTTTGCTTCCAGATTCTTCACCTTTGTTATCGTGTGAAACAGAGCCAAGCAGTGATGATAAAAAGCAAAGTGTCGACAGCAAGGTGAAGCAAGCGTTGATGCTGCTGGAAAACCATGATTCATTGGCATTGTTAGGCAGCGCCGGCACAGGTAAAACCTTTACTGCCCGCGTATTGGTACCACAAGCATTGCAGAGGGTTAAAAAGCCTTATCGTTTATATATAGGTGATGCCAGCATACAACCCTGGCTAAAATCCGATGACCCTAAATTTATTCATATTTTATTATTGGATGAGATCAATGCCCTGCCATCTAGTTTATTACAACCTTTGTTATGGCCAGGTTCCAAACATTGGCAGGGTGAAGTTTATGCGCATAAAGCCCCACACTGGCTGATTGGCACTGCCAATCCGCGTTTAGCTTATTTAAATCGTTTTCCAGTACCTGAGGACATGCCGACACTTTGGTTTCAGCCATTTACACATGAAGATATCCGCGATCAACAAATTCTACCGTTTTTAACTAAAGTATTGCATATTGTCGATTCTGTTACGCAACAGGATTTAGCGGATACTTATTTAAAAGGCTACGAATTTCTGCGCAATGAGCCCTGCCATGCCGTTGTTTCGCCACGTAATTTAAATCGTATTTTGATGTATGTTTATGCCAAAGCCGCGCCTCACTTAGATAAAAATCTTGCCCCCACTGCTGAATCTTTACAACAATGGATGAAAGAAGGTTGTTATCTGGAGTTTAACTCGCTATTGCCAGCAGATGGATCCAAAACTAAATTACAGAGTGAACTATTAACCGCCTTAGGATTAACGACTCAGGTAAAATTACCTACTGTTACATTGTCTCAAGAAACACTCAATCAATACCCTAGTCTTGACACTTCACCATTACAAGAACTCATGGGCTCTTTAGTAACAACATTACAAATACGTGAGCTGACTATTCAGAATAAATTAGAACCCAGCGGCTATGGCATGTTGTTCCAAGGTTTTGATACAGAACAAATGCATCTCAGTGTGCGTACAATGCTGGAACATAAAAAATTGCCGTACGTTTTTTTATCAGTTAATCCTCTGGATGAGACCAACTTTAAAGATAGCATAAGAAAAGCTTTAGACACCCACTGTATTATTATCCTAGAAAATCCACATTTAATCACCGGGACATTGGAAAAGTGGCTTAACTCACTGCTCGAGGGCATGGATGTGGAACAACCTCTAGAGACATTCCCTGCCGAATTTTTTATGATCTTCCTACACAAAGACAACAAACCTTTATCGATCGCTATCAAGAATCGCTTGCAAGTCATTACGCTAAACGAATGTTATGTAGCTGATTGGAAAAAAATTCTGCAAAATTATACACAGAATCCCGCTTTGAGCGATTTGATTATTGCTAGTTTTACGATGCTGCTTGAGCAGAGTCAGACTGTGGGTAATATAAAGCTTCGCAATCCAGCTGACCTGATCCAATTATGTAACGGGTTACAGGCGCAAAAATGGTTTGAGAAAACTTCAACCGAAATACAAGTCGATCAATTATATGAAAATATCATTCGCACCTTTTATCTTTATGCGAATGAGTCACAACAACTAAATGTTTATAATAATATGCTTGATATTATTTCAATATGGTGTGAAAAATTTCCTGCAGATAAAAAACTCACTGCTCCTAATAAAAACATCAGCTTCAAATATCAAACAGATTTGACTAGAGTATATACTGAATGTCAATTCTGTCTTGAGACTGCTGCTAAACTATTAATGCATGAACAGAATTTGGAGTCTGCTACTGCACATCTTGATTTGGCAAAAAAACTTTTATTAGACAATAAAATTATTAATTTGGAAATTTTGCAAGCTTTGCGCGATAGTTATTATCAGTTAGCGATTTATCCCTCTAAAAATAATGCCGTATTAATCAAACAAAATTCACAGAGCGCATTATTAATTGATTCGATAATAGAAACTTATGCTGGTAAATCATCTAAGGTTCAGATTAAAGAAAAACTCAAAGAGTATAAGATTACTACTGCCGATGAGGATTCAAGGTGCTTGATTATGTGAAAGACCCTGAAGTGCCGGCTAAATTGGGAAAGACCCAAGACCCTACTACTCTCGATTGATTTAATTGGTCGGGGTGACAGGATTCGAACATGCGACCTCTGCTTCCCGAAAGCAGCGCTCTACCAAGCTGAGCTACACCCCGAATGTGAGAGAGCGAGTGTAATTCAAGCTTGGGTCGTCGTCAATTCGCCTCCCTACTCAATTTACCCCTTGAAAAAAGGGGTCGCAGGCCGTGAGGCCGGCGGGGGATTTAAAGAGTTTCTGGGTGCCAATGCAGCCTAAAGTAGGGCACGAACTTCTTAAATCCCCGCACGCACTAGGTGCGTGCTACTCCCTTTTTTAAAGGGGGCAAATACACCAGAGAAGCGCATATTGAAAAAACCCCGCTTTATCGGACAATAAAACAAAAAAATACTTGAATTTTGTGAATTTTTCCCTAAATTGCATTGCAAAACCCCCAAAACACTGCTAATCTTACTATTATTAGCCAACATTGAGAGATTATATGCGCGTTTTATTGGTAGAAGATGATGAATTATTAGGCGATGGTGTTCGAGTAGGGCTAATGCAATTCGGATACGTCGTTGATTGGGTCAAAGATGGGCAAACTGCTCTACAGGCTATTTTGTCTGAAACCTTTGATACCATTGTCCTTGACCTGGAATTGCCCAAACGTTCGGGGCTAGAGGTATTAAGAGCCGCCCGCTCTAAAAATATCAATACCCCTGTATTAATCCTCACCGCCAGAGAACTCGTTGAAGACCGCGTCAAAGGTTTAGATGCCGGTGCTGATGACTACTTAGTCAAACCTTTTGATTTAGGCGAACTTTCTGCCCGCATCCGTGCACTGCAACGCCGCACCGTCTCCCGCGCTGAACCGATGATTACCTTTGGTGAGATCACTTTAGACCCTGCCTCGCGCACTGCCTTCCTAAAAGAAGAACCCATGATACTCTCACGCCGAGAATTTGCCTTACTGCATAAATTATTAGAAAATGTCGGCCGTGTACTCTCACGCGAACAATTAACCCAAACCTTATATGGTTGGGGAGATGAAATTGACAGTAACGCTCTAGAAGTCCACATTCATAACCTGCGGAAAAAATTTGGCCACAACTTGATCCGCACCATTAGAGGCGTTGGCTACGTAGTTGAAAAGGCAAAATGACCACATCCATCCGTAACTTCCTTGTCATCAATTTATTATTGTGCGTCATTCTGATTACCTCTTTAAGCCTGCTTACCAATTTATTTTTAGAAAACAGGGACTTACAAGGACACTTAGATAACAAATTGACCGAATCGGCATTTGCTATCCAGGCCTTCATGAGTCAATCTAATACGCCCGAAGAGCTGCGCTCTATTCAGCAGCATATCAACTCACTGTCCAGCGGCCAGTATCCGTTTGCTTTACACCAATTAAATAAAGAAAATAACGGCGATCATGAAGCGTTTGGGTTTGAAGTACTGGATCAAAACAATCAACCATTGCTTCGCTCTACAACGCCCCTACCCGCTGCTTTTACCCATGCACCCAATGGGTTATCACAGGGTTTTGACAATAATAATGCCTGGCGCATCTTTGTCACCACTGATCCTGAAAATAAAAGCAAAGTCGTTGTTGCCGAAAAATACAATTTTCGTAACCTCTTAGCGGGTCATGTCTCCCAAGAATCCTTCTTTGTTATGCTCATTAGCTATCCTTTTCTAGGATTGCTGATCTGGATTATCATCAGCCGTGGTTTAAGCAGCCTGCGTAAAATTTCTGAAGAAGTACAGCTGCGCGCGCCAGATCATTTAGAACCGATTGATGCTACCCAAGTCCCTGTAGAAATAAAAACCATTGTCGAAGAGTGGAATAAATTATTTTCCCGATTGCAAGAAGCTTTTGCTAGAGAAAAACGTTTCGCAGCCGATGCCGCGCATGAGCTGAAAACGCCGCTGGCCGCGCTTAAAGCCCATACCCAAGTTGCGTTAAATGCCACCAGTGATGCTGAACGCGAAGCGGCTTTACGTAAAATCCTTACCGGCGTCGATCGCAGCGCTCACGTGGTACAACAGTTGTTAACCTTAAGTCGCATGGGTCATGGCTTGGCCTTGGAACATACTGGAACGGTAAATATTGTCAAACAATCCCAGGAAGTGATTGCAGAACTTGCCCATGAAGTCCTAGCCAAAGATAGTGAGATTGAACTAATATCTCCTGAAAAAGAACCGTTGGTGCAAGGACACTCCACTGCAATTGCCATTCTGATAAGAAATTTAGTCGATAATGCGATTCGCTATACACCGGCCGGCAGTCTGGTTCAAGTGATTATTGAAGAGTCAGCGGATAAAGTCTTGCTGAAGGTAATCGATAATGGTCCAGGCATTCCTGAACATTTACACCAGCAGGTGTTTGAACGCTTTTTCAGGATGATAGGCAATAAAAGTCCTGGCAGCGGTCTAGGCTTGGGGATAGTACAGCAAATCGCTGAAGTGCATCATGCGGTGATTTCTTTAAGTACGGCGCCAAGCGGCCAGGGTTTGCAGGTGACGGTGGCGTTTCCTAAGCCTTGATACACTAACTTTCTATCTACTTCTTCTCCCCTTACACTATAACCCCCTCTCCCTAACCCTCTCCCACAAGGGGGTGGGGAATTTACGGTGCTTAGCTCAGCGTTCATGCTCACAAGGGAGAAGGGCACTTTAGGAACCCCCCTATGAATAAGCCCCCTTCCATCACCATCCTCACCGCCAACCAACGCCTATCCGCCTATCTCCGCAAACAATATGACAGCGCCCAGCAATCCCAAAACCTCACCACCTGGCTAAGCCTAGATTGTCTACCGCTTAGCCGCTGGTTAATACGCACTTTTGAAACACTGGCCGATAACCGCCTCATTCTCACCGAAGCACAAGAATTAGCGCTTTGGGAAAAAATTATCACCACAGCCTTAAACATCAACAACGATTTTGTCCTGTTGCGTCCCTTTGCCACCGCACAAACTGCCAGCGAAGCTTGGCATTTATTAAAACAATGGCAGCTACCATTAACCTTATTAAAAAACTCCGCCTCTGAAGACATCCAGTATTTTTATCAATGGGCGCAAACTTTTGAAAATATTTGCAAGAAACAACAATGGCTGACTCCTAGCGACTGCACAGACATTTTAATGCAGGCGGTTAAAAACCAATCTCTTGATTTGCCAGAACATTTAATATTCGCTGGATTCGAAGAACTTTTGCCGCAAACTACGCAACTGTGTGAGGCATTAGCCAGCTGTACTCACATCCATATTTTGCCATCAAGTACAACATTGCTAGAATTGTTACAAACCATTGACGAAAATAAAAACCTTTCCAATGCAGAAACAAAAATCATCCAACCGTTGCTATACAGTATCGGATTACTCGATACGACCCAAGAACTGCGAACGATGGCGCTGTGGGCTAAAAAAACGTTACAAAACCACCCCCAAACAACCCTGGGCTGTGTCGTACCTGACTTAAATCTACTACGCAACAAAGTTGAACGTATCTTCAACGAAGTTTTTACTTCTGAAAATAAAGAAACCCCTAGCTTGCCATTTAATTTATCCGCTGGTTTACCATTAAATAAATACCCACTCATACAAGCAGCATTTACCATTTTGCAACTAGCCAGCCCTGAATTAAATATCGAACAAATCAGTCATTTACTGCGCTCGCCATTTATTGGCGGCGCTGAAAGCGAAAGAATCGAACGTGCGATGTTGGACATTGCATTGCGGCAGTCGGGCGAGCGTTTTCTCACTTTAGAAAATGTATTCATGCTCAGCCAACGGCACAACCAATGTCCATTATGGATAAAACTGCTGACAACTTTTTCACAGGTTTTATACCAGCAGATTAATGCAAAACACCCCCCCAGTACTTGGGCACATTTTTTTATTCAGTTATTAGAGTCACTACAATGGCCAGGCGAACGCGCTTTAAATAGTGCTGAATTTCAACAATGGCAACGTTGGCAAACGTTGCTCACTGAGTTCTGCACTTTGGATTTAGTGATAAATCAAGAGATTAATTTGACTGCCGCCTGCCACCACTTGCAGCACTTAGCCCAACGTACTTTGTTCCAGCCGCAAAGCAAGGATGCACCCATTCAAATTTTAGGTTTATTGGAAGCTGCCGGTATGCAGTTCGATCAACTATGGGTGATGGGGATGAACGATGAATCCTGGCCAAAATCCGCCGCACCCAATCCTTTTATTCCCATTTTGCTACAACGCCAACACCACATGCCGCATGCCTCCGCAGAACGCGAACTCGCTTTCAGCCAAAAACTCACCACGCGTTTCACCCAAAGTGCCAAACACATCATTTTCAGTTACAGCCAGCGTTCCGGTGATCTACCCTTGCGCAAAAGCCGCTTGATTAGTGCTTTTGATGAAGTTGTCTTAAGCGATCTCATCGAACCACCACAGCCACGCATCTATGATCCTGATTGCCTTGAATTGATTCAAGATGAATACGCACCTCCCGTTCTCGCCTCGGAAATGATCCGTGGCGGCGCCAGCGTATTAAAAAATCAAGCCGCTTGCCCGTTTTCTGCATTTGCCAAAATTCGTTTGGGCGCCACCCAACTACCGGAAATCACCTCAGGTCTTTCAGCTATGGAGCGCGGCACTTTGCTGCATGAAATATTAGAGAGCCTTTGGGAAACTTTAGATAACAAGGACACGCTACAAAGCTATAACGATGCACAACTCACTACACTGGTTCATTCTTTGGTGACACAAACTCTGCTTCAAAAAGCTAAAAAACGTCCTCTTTCATTAAAAAGTCGCTTTATCAAGGTTGAAACGCAACGTTTAACCCAATTGATTACTGAATGGCTACAACTCGAAAAACAACGGCCGTTCTTTCGTGTCATTGCGCGTGAATCACTGCATAAAATCCATTTTGCCGGTTTGGAATTGTCTTTGCGCATTGATCGTGAGGATGAATTGGCCGATGGTTCGCGACTGATAGTGGATTACAAAACCGGGCTACCGCGCATTGAAGATTGGTTTGGCGAGCGACCTGACGATCCGCAATTACCGCTTTATTGCCTGACAAGTGCACATCCCATTCAAGGCTTATTATTCGCACAAATTCGCATCAGCCAATCGCAATTTAAAGGTATTAGCGCAAAAGACATAGGCATGGCTGGTGTTAAACCCATCATGGATTTAAAAACTGAACACCAGCCCATCGATTGGGAACAATTTCAACGGCAACAACGCGATATTTTAGGGCGACTGGCACAGGATTTTTTACAAGGTTATGCCACTGTCGATCCTAAAAAAACTGAAGAAACCTGCAGAAATTGTGAATTACAGATGTTGTGTAGAAAGTATGAAGGTAACTAGTCGGCCCTATAAAACTCGCTTTTATAAGAAACAAAAAGAACATTTCCTGCCTGCGCAGTTTTTTATAGAGTTGGAGTTACCTTGTATCATGGCTGGCTCTGGCTATACATGGGTTTTTTATCATAAACATAGATCCAACCCTTGGCGATGCGATAAATAACCCATATCGTTGTCACTATCAAAATGGGAAAGCCAATAATAATAAATGTGGTCACACCACCTATAATCAACCACAATAGTGCATACCAGAAAGTTCTTATTTGCCAAGTAAAATGCGATGCCAACCAAGTATTTTCTACATCTTTGCGCTTAACATAATTCATAATCACCGCAATTAAAAAGGTAATTCCTACAATAAAACTGGCAGCTTGCAAGGCATATATAATCACGGTGATGTTGTAGTTTTTATCATCTTTGGGAATAATGATGTCATTCATTTTTCGGGTACCTATGAGGAGGTTTAGGAAACAATTTTTCTCTTCTTGGGATAGGCGATAGGCTAGAACTTTTACCTCTCTCCTTGTGGGAGAGGTAAAAGTTCTAGCCTATGCCCACTTGTGCAAGAAAAACTATAGGTCGTCTTTACTAATGTATCAATTTTAATCATTATGCATTGGCTCAATTTAGATAGCAACTCACCACCAACCAGCTGCACAACCATCCAACGCTAAAGATGCTACACCATGACCATCGATCAATCCCAACGCCAACACGCCCTTGACCCTACGATCTCATTTATCGTACAAGCTCCCGCTGGTTCCGGCAAAACAGAGTTGCTGGTGCGGCGTTATCTCGTGCTATTGGCACAATCAGTGCGCGCCCCTGAAGAAATCACCGCCATCACCTTCACCCGCAAAGCCGCTGGCGAAATGCGTGAGCGTATTTTATCTGCCCTGCATGCGGCAACCCTAAGTGCTCCCACACACCCCCAAGCATTTGAAACCTGGCAATTAGCCCGCGCCGCCTTAGAACAGGATCAACGACAACAATGGCATCTACTCAACAATCCCCAAAGATTACGTATCCAAACCATAGACGCACTGTGCTTAAGCTTAACCCGGCAAATGCCGCTGTTATCCGGTTTTGGCGCGATGCCACAAACTTTACCCGACGCCAAAGACTGCTACCTGCAAGCCGCCCGAAGATTACTCGAAGGCCTAGAAGAACAGCACCCCAACGCAGAAGGATTAGCCCATTTATTGCTGCATTTAGATAACCGTTTAGAAGAAGTTGAAAATTTGTTAGTGCGGATGCTGGCACGTCGCGACCAATGGTTGCCGTATTTAATCGTGCGGCGCAAAAACCGTTCGCCACAAGCGTTACGCCATATGCTGGAAGAAGGCTTACGGCATGTTGTCACAGAAATTTTAGTTAATTGCCACCAACATTTACCCTCTGAATATCATGACGAAATTCTAACCCTGCTGCGCTTCGCTGCCGATAATTTAGCTATAAGCGACCCAAATCATACCCTCGCCCCCTACCGCGATTTAATGCATTTTCCAGAGCCATTACCTGCGCACCGCGATACCTGGCTGGCCATCGCCCAATTGTTACTGACCACGGAAAATAACTGGCGAAAAAGTCTCAATAAAACCATGGGATTTCCCCCTGAAAATAAACCCATGAAAAACCGCATGCAAAATTTACTGACAGAATTAGCCGCTCATGAAGCGTTTTTCCTCAGCCTTTGTGCTCTCAGGGAATCACCGTCCCCTGCATACACGGATGCTGAATGGAAAATAGTCGAAATCCTGATCGAGCTATTGCCATTATTGGTGGCACAGTTAAATGTGATTTTTCGCGAACAAGGCGTAGTCGATTTTAATGAAACAGCTATGGCTGCTTTACGCGCCCTGGGAGATGCCGAGTCACCCACCGAGTTAGCGTTAATTTTGGATTATCAGATTAAACACTTGCTGGTGGATGAATTTCAGGACACTTCCACTACGCAATTTCGTTTACTAGAAAAATTAACTGCCGGCTGGCAAACAGGTGATGGCCGTACTTTGTTTTTAGTTGGCGATCCCATGCAATCGATTTACCGATTTCGTGAAGCAGAAGTTGGTTTGTTTTTAAAAGCCAAGCGGGAAGGGTTGGGTGCAATTGCCTTGGAATCATTGCAACTAAAAGCCAATTTTCGTTCGGCGCCTGCGATCGTTAATTGGATTAATACGCAGTTCAAAAATTTATTTCCGGCGGTTGTGGATATTAGCTCTGGGGCGGTCACTTTTAATGCTTCCACCGCAGCTAAAGAAAATAGGGAAGACAGTGGCGTGTCTGTACATCCGTGTTCGACAACGAATCCCAATGCGACTTCTGAAAAAATTTTAGAAATCATTCGCTTGGAACAAAAACTGAATCCTCAGCACAGCATTGCAATTTTAGTGCGCAGTAGACCGCATTTGGCTGACATTATTCCGCTATTGAAAGCACAGCATATCGCATTTAATGCGGTAGAAATTGAACCGCTGTCAACACAAAGTATCGTGCATGATTTATTAGCACTCACACGCGCTTTATGGCATTTAGGTGATCGTTTAGCTTGGCTTTCGGTGTTGCGCGCACCTTGGTGTGGTTTAAGTTTGACAGATTTACATAGCATTGCAGGTAAGGATCATTTAACACCGATTTGGGAAGCACTTAAACATAGCTATTCACAAGCAGAATTGTCCGGCTTAAGTGCAGATGGAAAACTGCGATTGTCACATTTAATTCCCATATTGCATCACAGCCTATCTGAGCGTGGACGCCAGAGTTTAAGATCCTGGGTGGAAGCAACCTGGCGGCGCTTAAATGGTCCTGCCTGTTGCCAAAATCATAATGAAACCAATACCGCTGCCACTTTTTTTGATTTATTAGAACAACTAGAAGCTGATAATGCTGAACTCGATTTAAACTTATTGGTAGAAAAAATTCAAAATAGTTATGCCACCCCAGAACCAGCGGAAAACTGTCGCTTGCATGTGATGACGATACACAAAGCCAAAGGCTTGGAATTTGATACCGTTATCATTCCGCATTTAGAAAATAAAGGCCGAAGTGATGATGCGCAATTATTATTATGGTTAGACCGTCCGCGGCTGGATAAAGAAAATGATTTATTACTCGCGCCGATCAAATCTAAAGAATCTAGTTTAGAACCGATTTATCGTTATCTGCAGAAAATAGAAAAAACTAAAACCCGTTATGAAATGACTCGAGTTTTATATGTGGCCGCGACAAGGGCTAAAGTGAATTTACATTTAATTGCGAATATTGCTACCACGGCAGAAAAAATCTCAGAACCCGATCCTAATAGTTTTTTGGCTTTGCTGTGGGAACCTTTTAAAACTGCGATGCAAACTGAAGAGATGATTTCTGTTCCACTAATACCAGCTGTTGCCTCCACTTCTTTGCGCAAATTGCGCCGGTTAAAACATCCCTTTCTTTCCAATTGGCAGCCCTTGCAGTCGAAATTTAACACAACACCCACCGCTTCTTTTCTACAGAATATTTCTACGACACAGACAGCATTGAGCCAGCAAATCGGTATTTTGATCCATCGCTGTTTACAGGAAATTAGCCAAGAGGAATTAGCAAATTGGAATCAACAAAAAATAATCGATAGCCGTTCGGAATGGCAAAAGCGTTTACTGCAGGCGGGCATTGCACAAAATCAGTTGGAATATTGCTTATCACGCATAGAAGCAACGATTACCCGCACGTTAAATGATCCTAGGGGGCGATGGTTGCTGGATAATACCCACACGGATCAGCACAGTGAATATGCCATCACCTCGCTGATCCAGGGTCAACCGCAGCATTTAATCATCGACCGGACATTTGTTGATAGTGAACAGACACGTTGGGTCATTGATTATAAAACCGGAATCCTGATTGAAGAGGCCTCACCTGATTTTTTAAAGCACGCGCAAGCGCAACATCGTGAGCAATTGGAAACCTATGCTAGGGCAATGTCGCTACTGGATCAGCGCCCCATACGGCTGGGGCTATATTTCCCTGGCTGCGCGGGGTGGTGTGAGTGGGCTCATATACCCTCTTACAGCCATGACTTCTTTCCTTCTCCCACAAGGGGAGGAGGAAAAAGGTGTTCTTTCGCTGGCGCGAAAGATGATTTTAGGTAGGAAATTTACGGATTTTTTGATACCATGCCAACTAATTATTAGCAAAAGCAGGAAAACAGCGGCGACCGGACTTGCATCATTTATGGCTTTCAATGCAAAAATTTTAAATGCCTTGAATGTTTCATTACCCAGCTTCGGAGAACCTGAATGTATACCACTCCTCAAACGCTCATTACTTTTGCCATTTATATTTTTGGGATGCTGTTATTAGGTTGGTTGGGTTACAAAGCCACCAGTAATCTTTCAGATTACATTCTAGGTGGGCGGCGTTTGGGGAAGTTTGTTACCGCACTTTCGGCAGGTGCATCCGACATGAGCGGTTGGTTGTTGATGGGGTTGCCTGGGCTGATTTATCTCACGGGTATTTCTGGAGCCTGGATCGCGATCGGCCTGATTATCGGCGCTTGGTTGAACTGGCGTTTTGTCGCAGGCAGACTGCGGTTATTCACAGAAAAATGTGGAAATTCCTTAACCCTGCCCGATTATTTCACTAGCCGCTTTGAAGACAACACCAATATCCTGCGTATTATCTCTGCACTTTCCATCTTAATTTTCTTTACCCTGTACTGTGCCTCAGGCATAGTCGCCAGCACCAAATTATTCGTGAATATGTTCCATATGCCGCATATGACCGCTATGTGGCTGGGCGCCGGCGCCACCATTTTGTATGTGTTTATTGGAGGTTTTTTAGCCGTCAGTTGGACAGATACCATTCAAGCCTCTCTGATGATTACTGCGTTAATTATGGCGCCATTGATGCTGATTTTTGCCAACGGCGGCCTTCATCCTACCTTCATCCAAATTAAAACCACCCACCCTGAACACCTAGATTTATTCAGCAATCTCGATACCATTGGCATTATGTCTTTGCTGGCTTGGGGCTTAGGCTATTTCGGCCAACCGCATATTTTAGTGCGTTTTATGGCAGCGCAATCACCTGAAACCATTCCTGGCGCACGCCGTATCAGCATGACTTGGATGATATTATGCCTGGTTGGAGCCATCAGCGTCGGTTTATTTGGTCATGTGTTTTTTTCCAGTCATCCTAATGTGGCAGCCAACGTGGTAGCTAATCCTGAAACGGTTTTCATCGAAGCGGCAAAACAACTCTTTAATCCTTGGGTCACTGGTTTTCTGCTAGCCGCCATTCTCGCAGCCATCATGAGCACCTTGTCCTGCCAACTTTTGGTGTGTTCCAGTGCCCTGACTAAAGATATTTATAAGACTTTCCTGCGTAAAAGCGCTTCCCAGCGAGAATTGATCTGGTGCGGACGTGCAATGGTGTTGTTGATTGCTTTATTGGCCATTTGGCTGGCAAGCAATCCGAATAATCAGGTGCTAAAAATGGTGAGTTATGCTTGGGCTGGATTCGGAGCAGCCTTTGGCCCCGTCATTCTGCTGTCATTAATCTGGCCACGCATGACCAAAGCTGGGGCATTAGCCGGTATCGTTATAGGTACTGCTAGCGTTTTGATATGGAAGCATTACCAATGGCTACAAGTGTATGAAATCATACCTGGGTTCATTTTGGCTACTGGCAGCATTATTGCGGTTAGTCTGTTTAGCGCCCCTCCCGTCGCTACGGCAAATAGATTATTTGCTAAGGCATCAGAAAAGCACTATATCTCCCCTCCTTTGATGGGAGAGGGCTAGGGAGGGGTTTAGGTAATATCTTTAAGAGGTCTTCTTTTCATCTGATAACACTATCCCTCCAACGATTTTATCGCAGGTACCCTTGGGAACATAAATCCAAGCCGAGGGACTCTTATCGACTTTATCCTGCCCAGCACAGGCATTACCACCTGATCCGCAGTCATTTTTTCCGGCCTTGACTATCCCTGCGCATTTCTCCATTGGTGGGGGTTTGGCTATGGCATTGGCATTGATACCGGCGCTCATCATAGCAGCAATCGTAGTAGCTACCCATTTTTTATTGATTTTCATAAAATCTCCTTTTCAAAAACCATTTATTTTTAGACAATGAAACAGGTTAAGAATCTATCATCATAGTATAATCTAAAATTCAGCTTCATGGTTAATACCTCCATCACAGTAAGGCTAAAGTAATGGCAAAAGTCAGTAAAATTCATGTTTTATGGATCATGCTAAAAACCATCTACATCTCTCTGAAATACTCAGTTGCCAGTATGCGAGTGACTGCGCGTCCCGATATTGATCGCATTGCGCGCCAATGGTCCAAAGATTTGCTGGCCTGTGTCGATGTGCATTATACAATTCACAATCCCCATCAGGTTCAATTACAGCCCAACCGTCCTTATATCCTAATGAGCAATCATGCTAGCCATTATGATATCCCGTTAATACTCCTATCTGTACCCGGCAGTATACGCATGATTAGCAAGAAAGAAATATTTCGTATCCCTATTTGGGGATACATATTGCGACGTGCTGAGTTCCTGACCATAGAGCGCAACAATCCTCAACAAGCCATAAAAGATTTGGAATTGGTGAAAGAAAAAATGCAAAGTGGCATTATTCCCTGGATCGCGCCCGAGGGGACACGGTCTCGACATGGTAAATTAAACCCTTTTAAAAAAGGCGCTTTCATGTTGGCCTTGCAAACACAGGCTTTAATCATCCCCATTGGTATCCGCGGCAGCGGCAACATCTTGCCACCTGATACCTGGGACTTTAATATAGGCCAGGATGTGGAGATTCACATCAACCCGCCTATTGATACGACTAATTACAGCATAACGACACGCAATGAATTAATATCGGCTGTGCGGCAAAGTATACAAGAAGCGTCTGGCATGCCTGATTAGATACTCCAGCTTCAACATGTAACACCCTCTCCTCTTTTGAGGCGTTGTTGAATAAATAAATTTTTCATTACTCTCCTCTTACAGCCATGGCTTTTTCCCTTCTCCCGTCTGTGACCGAAGGGAAAAAGCCATGACTGTAAGAGGGAATACGTTCGGAGTGCCTCATGCAAAATCAACTATCAAACCCCCACCAAACGGCAGCATTCATAAAGCAGCGTGTACCTGGATTCACCCCCAAAATTGGCCTGATTCTTGGTTCAGGCGTGGGTAAATTTGCCAAAGAAATAGCAGACGTCACTAGCATCGATTACGAAGAACTGCCCGGCATGCGCGGCTGCAACGTTGAAGGTCATCGCGGATTATTACATTTAGGGCAGTTAAAAGGCGTGCCAATTGCGTGCTTCCAGGGACGCAATCATCTCTATGAAGGCTACAGTGCCGATATTATTCAAACACCTATCCGCACATTAAAATTACTTGGTGCAGAAACCGTCATTTTAATTGCTGCAGTTGGCTCTATGTCACCTGATATGCCACCTGGTAGCCTCGTCATCATTAATGACCACATAAACTTTCAATTCAGCAACCCGCTGGTTGGGCCCAACGATAATACTTTTGGACCGCGCTTTCCTTCTCTTGAAGATGCCTATGATCCAGAACTCAGAGCTAACATAAAAGCTATCGCTACCTCATTGAATATTCCAACTCGCGAAGGGGTCTATGTGGCTGTATTAGGTCCCAGTTTTGAAACACCCGCTGAAATCCGTGCTTTTAAAAAATTAGGTGCAGATGTCGTGGGAATGTCCACAGTCGCAGAAGTCATCACCGCCAGACATTGCGGCCTTAAAGTATTGGCTATTTCTATCGTGACAAATATGGCTGTAGGTATGTCGGAAGAAAAAGTAGAACATCAAGGTACTTTAGAGACTGCATCACTTGCATTAAATGATTTATCGCGGTTATTGCTGGCATTTGTCAGTGCGGAGCATAGCACTGTGTAATTAAGAAGGAAAAAGGAAATACCATGACCGACTTTAATCCTGAGAAAATAATGGCTCTGCTCGATTTAACCTCGTTAAACGGCACTGATACAGAAGCCACCATCATTCAGCTCTGCCAAAAAGCGGTTAACCCCAAAGGGTCAGTCGCGGCAGTTTGTGTTTATCCTCGATTTGTTAAACTAGCACAGCAGCAATTAATGCTGCTTGATCCCCGCATCCATATAGCAACCGTCAGCAATTTCCCAGCAGGCACTCAATCTTTATCCGACACACTAGATGAAATTAACACGGCTATTGCCGATGGAGCAGATGAAATTGATGTGGTGATGCCTTATCAAACATTTTTGCAAGGTAATAAAAAATATGTTCGTGACTTTATTGCCAGCTGCAAATCTAATTGTGACCAAAAGACTCTGAAAGTGATTCTGGAAACTGGCGTCCTGGCCACACCAGAATTAATCACGGAAGCCAGTCATCTAGCCATAGACGCAGGCGCTGATTTTATTAAAACTTCAACGGGAAAAACAACTATTGGTGCGACCTTGGAGGCAGCAGAAGCTATGCTGCGCGCTATCCGCACCAGTGAATATGAAGTTGGATTTAAAGCAGCTGGCGGGGTACGCACTGTGGAACAGGCACAAAGTTATATTGATTCTGCTATCCAGATTATGGGATCTGAATGGATCTCACCCCAGACTTTTAGAATTGGCGCCAGTCAATTAGTGGATAATTTGTTAGGCCTATAATATCCTTCACCCAAGCGAAGAACACCTTTTCCCTTCTCCCATCCCACAAGGGGATTCCCTTCGGTCACAGACGGGAGATGGGGAAAAGCTAAAGCTATAAGCGGAAGTTTCTTCTCATCAACCCCTTGGCTGAATTTTACCCTGAGTTTCATGAGCGCCTTCAGTATCCTGCGGCGGTTCTTCAGAAATTTCACCACTAGAAGCATGATCCGCATGTGGATGCAGCACTTTCTGAATCTGCGCCTTACGACCCTGCAAATAAGCATCACGCACAAAAAGATAAGGATCAAAGGCTTCATCCACCAACTTATCAGTATCCAAGTAAGAAGCGCGTCTATCCGTGACGATCACACCATAAGCCGTCCAACCAATCCAATTGGGTCTGACATAAGTCCAGGGTGACATAACATAATCTCCACCCAGGCCAATGGTATCTCGCACCGTGCTAGGCGGCAGGAAAGGTAGCATCAGATAAATAGAATCTCTGTCTCCCCATTTTGCCAATGTCAGACCAAAATCCTGTGAATGTTTTTCAATACCCATACTGGTTGCCACATCGATCAAGCCGGCTAATCCCAAGGTGCTATTAATCACAAAACGACTCAAAGTGGTAAAAGCCCAAGGAAAATTAGCCTGTAAAATATTATTACCAAATCGACCTACTTCACCGACGTTGCTCATGAAATTACTGACCCCGGTGCGGGCAAATTTAGGTAGTACTACGGAATAGACTTTGGCTACTGGTCGATATATTACTTTATCGACGCCACGGTTAAATTTAAATACTTTACGGTTATAAGATTCATAAGGGTCTTGTGGGTTTGCACGGTTGTAAGTACACCCGGCAGTCAATAAAGTTGCTGCTAATACCAGAGTAGTCATTATATTTTTAGATAGGATGCTAAATCGCATAAAATTTACCTTTAAGGCTGCATATGAAATTTATAAAAAAGAAGAATTAGCACAAAAAAATCACCCCAACAACGCCGCTAATTTTTCTGTAGCTAAAATATAGGCGTGCGTCATCCCAGGCTCGCTCGCAGAATGTCCTGATTCTGGAACAATATACAGCTCAGAACGCGGCCATGACTTATGCAAATCCCAAGAATTTTTCAAGGGGGAAATCATATCATAACGACCGTGGATCAAGAGGGCGGGAATATCCTGGATTTTTAGCATATTGCGTAGAATCTGACCCGGCTCTAAAAAATAATTGTTAATTACATAATGACATTCAAGACGCGCCAAAGCCACCGCCTTGTATGGGGTAGTCTGTTTGGCTACATAGGCAGAATCAAATACTAGTCTTGCACAGCGCGCACCCCATTCAGCCCAGGCTTCCGCCGCACGCGTGGCTTCTATTTCGTTTTCACTGGTTAATAGCTCGTGGTATTCATAAATGGCATGATGGTGCTGTGCTTTAGGAATAGGCGCCATAAAATCTTCCCAATAATCAGGAAAAATCCGCCCTACACCGCCTGCGCTATATAACCATTCTCTATCTTCTTTATCACCTAATAACGGCGCACCCACAATCATTGCCATGACATGCTGCGGCCAGGTTTGTGCATAGACCAAACCTAATGTGGCGCCCCAATCCGCACCAAATATCACCCAGCGCTTTATGCCCAGTTTTTTTCGGATGGCCTCTATATCCTCCACCAAGGCCTGCGTGTTATTGTGAAGTAATTCTGCATGCGGTGAAGAACGCCCTACGCCGCGTTGATCGAAAAGAATAATGCGGTAACGCTCTGGATCAAACCAAGAGCGGCTGTCTTCAGTAAAGCCTAAACCCGGGCCACCATGCAAAAACAGCACCGGCAAACCGACAGGATTACCACATTCTTCAATATAAAGTTCGTGAGGAGGCGTAACTGGCAGATGCCAGGTCGCATAAGGAGTAATGGGCGGGAAAATAGTTAACATAGTCATTTAACTAGACTAACAGAGGCTTGGTCTGCTAGTCTAGTGCGAAATTGTAAGATTTCCTTTAATCTATACCATAACAAATTAATAACAAAAAGCAGTGAACCACTATAACAGTCCTAAAATGCCAACCTTAACTGGCATATATTGATAAAGTCTTATGCGACGCTACTTCCTATTATTACTTTGTTTCTTGACGGTCAACATAGCTCAGGCAACGGATGATCCAGCGCTATGCACAGCCCCCGGTCTTACCGCTGCAACAACCACAGATCCTCCCAACAACAGCCCTACCCCCAAAGACACCACGGCATTCAATACAAATTGGGCTAATTTATTAGGTTGGGTGCCGCTCAGTACTAATCTATGCGGTGGCTATTTCTACGAGCCAGCCTACATTACCGCAGTTCCTTCACCGCCTCCCATCAAAAGCGCTGAAACCACCATTAAATCCACGGGTCTTACCAGCTTTTCTTTAACGGGGCCTTCCACCCTAGAAGGTGTCACCGTCACCCAACATGGACGTGAAATGACAGCGGATAAAGCCATTTTGTACCGCGATGCCAAAACCGGCAAAATCAATATCATTGATTTGATCGGCAATGTGCATTTTCGCGAAGCCGGCAAATTAGTCGTGGGTAATTTTTCCCGCATTGATGTGACCAACAATACTTTAACGATAATCAATGGTGGATATCATACTTCACGTCCTTCGCCCACGGTTCCCACAGAAGCCTGGGGGTTGGGCAGCTCGATGTTTCGTGAAGCCAACGGCAATATGCAATTGGAGAATGCCACCTATACCACTTGTTCACCCACTGACCCTAGCTGGCATATAGAATCCAAGCATTTGACTCTGAATAAAATCACCGGACGCGGTGTCGCTCGTGATGCTTGGTTTTATATTGGCAATCAGCGACTTTTATATACGCCTTATGCCAGTTTTCCTATCGATAGACGGCGTTATTCAGGCTTTTTGTTTCCTAGTGTCGGTTATAATTCTGATTCGGGTTTTATCGTTAATATTCCCTATTATTTCAATTTAGCCCCTAATTTTGATGATACCTTTACTCTCACTGGCATGACGCTACGCGGTACGCAGCTCACTAACAACTTCCGTTACCTAACACAAAATAGTGAAGGCAGCTTGTTACTCAGCTTTTTGCCCTATGACAGTGAATTTGCTCAGTTTAAAGCAGGAGCAGAGGATGAGTTTCCTCATGCCTTCCCCCGCTATCTCAGTGAACTGTCCAATGATAGCACCAGCCGCGGTGCACTAGGCTTCACGGATAAAACTACTTTTAGTGATAAATGGTCAGGCTCTCTGGATCTGAACTATGTGACCGATGACTACTACTTCCGCGATTTAGGTAATACGCCCGAAGCCATTAACAATGACCAACTCCTCAATGAAGCGCAAATCGGTTATCAGGATACGCATTGGCAATTCAGCGCTATGGCGCAGGCGTATCAGACTTTACATCTGATTGACCAAAACTTTGTTGCCGATCAATATCAGCGTTTGCCACAACTCGATCTGAATGCTAGCTACCCACTTTTGCCTCACAACCTAGATTTTGAGTATAACAGTGAATGGACTTATTTCGATCATGCGGTGGATTTTGTTTCAGGAAAACCTTTTCCAACCGGAAATCGTATTCACGTCAATCCCCAACTTAAATTACCCATAACCCGCAGCTGGGGATTTTTCACGCCGGCTTTAGGTTTAGATGCAACAGGTTATGATGTAGCCAATAATGGCGTGGTCAGCAGTAGTGGCATCCTGATCTCTGAGGATGAACAGCCGGATCTGAATAAATTACGCGTCTTGCCTATATTTGATATTGACAGTGGCCTTTACTTTGATCGCTCCTTTCATCTATTTCAACACCCTTATCAACAGACGCTGGAACCCAGGGTGCTTTATCTGTATGTGCCTTATACCAATCAGAATAGCATTCCCGATTTTGATACCAGTCTACCTACTTTCACAACTGACCAATTATTTGTCACTAATCGTTTCGTCGGCTATGATCGAGTAGGGGACGCCAATCAAGTCGCTGTTGGACTCACCACACGGATACTCGATGACTATACCGGGGTTGAAAAAGCCAACGCCACCTTGGGTGAAATCTACTATTTCAAACAGCCGCAAGTTTGTTTAACTCCCGACTGCAGTCAAGATCCTGAATTCGGTAAAAACGTCTCACCTGTCGCTGGAACCTTAACCTACAATCTGACGCCACACGTCAGTGCAACTGCTTCCGCCGCCTATGATCCAGCGGGTTCGGGTATGCAGAATGAGGGCTTGCAAGTCAACTATCGTCCTGCTCCCCAACATATTCTGGTAGCTGGGTATGATTATGTACAAAATGGCGATAGACTAAATGGGGTTCCGCCTGACAGCAGTGAAAATAATTTACAACGGCTGAATTTAGGTATCGCCTGGCCAATTACCGAAAAATGGAGTGCAGTGGGGAACTGGAATTACAATATCAGCCATCAACACCCTGAAACATATTTTTATGGCTTACAATACGACACCTGTTGTTGGGCAGTCAGAGTTGTGGCTAATCGCGCGCTAGTTCAGGAAGATGCTAACGGTTCAACGGATTACCGTACCAATATTTACGTACAATTCATGCTCAAAGGCATGGGATCTGTCGGCAATAGTGCTGGTGGGGATTTAATAAAGAGTGCCCTGCCAGGTTTCATTGATTATTTTCGAGGCTAATTATGATGCAACGTGGTTTTTTCCGTTATTTTCTTGGGTTAATCGGTTTATGTGCCGCTATTCACGCGCTAGCCGCCACAAGCGGCGCCGTACCATTAGACCGTGTAGTCGCCGTTGTCAACGACAAAGTCATCACCGAAAGCCAGTTAAATGCGATGTTGAGTGATATGAAAGGCGCGATGCAGACAAGTGGAACACCTATTCCACCCGACATCAAGAAAAAAGCTTTGGACCAGTTGATTAACCAGCAATTGCAAATGCAGGTTGCCACTCGCAATAAAATCGTGGCGGATGATGCCGAAGTCAATAAAGTCATTGGGCAGATCGCGGCACAAAATCATTTAACGACACCCCAACTAAAAGACGCACTCGCCAAACAAAATGTCAGTTTCAACAAATTCCGCTCACAAATTCACGATCAACTGGTGGTACATAAATTACAGCAAGGTTTGTTTGCCGGCCGTGTGACTGTCAGTGATGCAGAAGCACAAGCTTATATGAGAAAAGCCCCACGCCAAGCTGACGCCAATACCCAATACCATCTGGAAGATCTCTTGATACCTTTGGATGAATCGGCATCTAGCACAGATGTCGCTGCCGCACAAAAACAAGCACAAGATTTACTCGCTAAAGCGCGCCAAGGAACCAGTTTCGGCCAACTAAGCGCTACCAGTTCTGGACTTGAACAATCCGATCTTGGTTGGCGCAGGGTCAATGAATTACCCGATGTTTTCGCACCACAAGTCACTGCATTGAAACCCGGCGGCATCAGTGCTCCCATCCGTGCACCGAATGGCATTCATCTTATCAAACTGGTGGAGCTGCAAGGACAAGCTAAACCGCTAACTTTAGACGATGCAAAAAACCAGGTGTTCCAACAAAAAATTAAAACGCAAATTGATGATTGGTTAAATACATTACGTAAGTCGGCTTATATTAAAATTATGTAATTAGTCGCTGGCGCGAAATTCAAGTCTGTCATTCCCGCCTACGCGCACTAGTGTCCGGTGTGTGAGGGCTAGGGTATGCACACAAGGGGAGAGCTCAAGTTTTTGATCCGAAGTCGAGTCACACAAAGCGGTCAGATTTTTCCAAGGTCGTCCCTAAAAATTTAGAGGAGGGCACATAGTGTGTCTATGCAAGATAAAGAAATAAAAACTATAAATTCTTCGAAAGCGGTTGAGAGTAGTGAAGTAACTCCACAGCAAATAAAAACAGATATTGAAATAGATTTAAAATTGGCGACGGTTAAACAAGGTAATAACGACGCAAAAGATAAACTAGAAGCTTCACCTGATATTTCCTCTACCCTGACTCTGCCAACTACAACGATTGAATCCAATCCGTCCCCTCTGCCCACACCCATTGCTTCTTCTACACCAGACTCAAATCTATCCTCATCCGCTAGTTCCAGCCCTTCAACTATTGTTAGTACCAATTCGACCAGTTTTAGTCCTTCATCAACTGCCCTGTCAAGCTCAACCTCTCCCGATATAAAGGAGACAAAAGAACTTGAAGAAATCAGGCGTTATAAATTGGCTGCTGAGCAAGGAGATGCAGATGCTCAAAATACGCTTGGAACTATTTATAAAGAAGGCCGTTCGGGAGTTGAACCAAATCAAGAAGAAGCAATCAAGTTTTATAGAATGGCTGCAAAACAAGGGCATTACACAGCAAAAGAAAACCTATTGTTTGGCTTTAAAATTTACCAGCGTACAGAAAACGCTTCCCCACCATTAACTGATGAACCAAGCGATGCCAAAACCCAATATGAGCTTGGGGTTCGTTATGAAAAAGGCGACGGAGTGGAAAAAGACCTAAAAAAAGCATTTATGTTTTATGAATTGGCTGCCCAACAAAATAATGCCGAAGGTGAATATAGCCTTGGTGTTTGTTATGAGCAAAGCAAGGGAGTCAGAAAAGACTTATTTATAGCAAAGATGCTCTATGAAATGGCTGCCGATAAAGACCATACCGAGGCCCAATGCAAACTTGGGGATTGGTATAATGAAGGCTTGGGAATAGGGAACAAAAACCCAGAAAAAGCGGTCAGCCTCTATCGATTGGCTGCTAATAAAGGCCTCGCCGAGGCCCAATGCAAACTTGGGGCTTGTTATGAAAAAGGCGACGGAGTGGAAGAAGACCAAAAACAAGCAATCCGACTTTATCAATTAGCTGCTCAACAAGGCCATGCTGGAGCCCAATATAACCTTGGTCTTTGTTATGAAGACGGCGACGGAGTGGAAAAAGACCTAAAAGAAGCAGCCAGGCTCTATCAATTGGCTGTTGATAAAGGCTATGTCGAAGCCCGATATAATCTTGCGCTTTGTTATGTAAAAGGCCATGGCGTGAAACAAGACCCACAAAAAGCAAGTATGCTCTATCGATCGGCTGCTGATTGTTATGAAAAAGGCCATGGCGTAGAGAAAGACCTGGAAGAAGCATTCAGACTCTATGGATTGGCTGCCGCACTGGACGATGACAGCGCAGAAGACTTGGGAGACTGTTATCGCTATGGCAAGGGAGTGGAACAAGATCTAATGCAAGCGGCCAAATGGTATGAATTGGCGGCTATAGCGAATAGCAGCGCCAAATCTAAACTAATAGCTCTTGGTCAAATTATTTCCTCTACCCATACCCCAGACTCAAATCCAACCTCATCCGCTAGTTCCCCATCCAGTGCATTCCCTCCTGATATAAAAGAGCTACAAACTAAACTTGCTGAATTTGAAGCATTATTCGATATGCGAGATGAATTCAAATCAGCGCAAGCTTATCGTCACTTTTCAACGCGATGGCCTAAATTTGGATTATTTTGGGACACTGTTAAAGACTCTAACCCTATTGATGAAGAAATAGCTAATAGATTCGACAGATTAACTTTATTATGGTTTAAACAGCAATTTAATGTAATTGAACGCAACCCGACTGATTTTATGCCGCTTAACCGACTGACAACAGCTTTTGAATCCTGGATCCCTCGCAGTCGCGAAATGACTGATCACAAGGCAAATTTAGATACACAGACCATACGGCCTATACGTAGATTATTTTCTATCAAACTACGTGAGGAAAAAAAACTCCCTAAATGTTTGCGACCTTCTATGGTGACGGCTGATTATGAAGTAAATAGACTGGCTGATCTTTGGATGGAAGATGTGCGAGAAAAAACCAATCAAACAAACTCGAAAGCTTTTAAAGAGCAATTTAAATATTTTGATGACTATTTAACCTCAGAAGGCGAAATTATTCCAGGTAAAGAAGCCGACTTTAAAAAGCAGTGGGATACCGAGTTTGGACCTTTTTTAAATAAAAGACGACATGAAATTATCCACCACCAGGATCTACAACCTCAAGCCCTTTCTATAGAGATCGCTTTCTTGAAAAATGAACTACAGCGACTTCGTGGTGATACAGATAAAAAAGAAAATAGAAAAGACTTAATGAAATGCCGGGAAAGATTGGCGATTCTTCAAACTAGTGGTATGTATACAATAAGTAGTATTAATCCACGAAATAAAGATTTATTAATAAGATTTGAGACAGTGCTATCCTTGTCTGAGAGTGTATCTGCATTATATGGCATGAAGGGTCCTCACGATTCCAAAATCTGGCAAAGAGGGAAGGTTAGTCAATTTAAGAAAAGCACCCATTTAAAAATGTTTTCTTCATCACAGACTTCAACCAGTGCTTCTTCCAGTTCCAGTTCACCCCCTGCATCCTCAAGGTCTTCAGATTATCAACCTTCATGAGGCAATACATTGACTCACCATCCTAAAAAACACCTCGGACAGCATTTTTTGCATGATAGGGAAGTAATCGCGCAGCTGATTGCGGCCATTGCACCCAAGCCTTATGAGCATCTGATTGAAATTGGACCCGGCCAAGGTGCTTTAACCGAAGCGCTGCTGCCCGTGGTCAAGGCCATGGATGCGATAGAACTCGATCGTGATTTAATTTTACCGCTCACTGCGGCTTGCAAACAGTTGGGTAAGCTGACTATCCACCCTATGGATGTCTTAAAATTTGATTTTAGCCAGCTGACTACAAAAGAGCATTCTTTGCGTATTGTCGGTAACTTGCCTTATCAAATTTCCACGCCTTTATTGTTTCATTTGATCCAGCACATCTCTCTTATTAAAGACCTACACTTTATGCTACAAAAAGAAGTGGTCAATCGTTTGGCTGCACCCGCGGGCATAAAGGCTTATGGCCGTTTGAGTGTAATGGTGCAATACCATTTTACAGTTGAGGCTTTATTCGATGTCGGACCGCAGGCATTTTATCCACCCCCAGCGGTGAATTCCGCTGTCGTGCGCCTAATTCCCAAAATACCCTCACCGATTGCTAACAATTATCAGCTATTTGCCGATATTGTCAGGGAGGCTTTCAACCATCGCCGCAAGACCTTGCATAATTGTTTGCGTGGTTTTGTGACTAGCGAACAACTGCAATCTTTGGGTATAGATCCTAACATCCGGCCTGAGCGGTTGGCGGTGGCGGAGTTTGTTAGAATTAGTAATGCGATAACAACGCAAGGTGCTGTTGAATAAAGCTCACCCCCTTTGAAAAAGGGGTGAGATTTATTCAACAGCGCTTCTTGTGGGAGTAAGGAATGGATTTATTTGATATATCGTATGTAAACTATCCTGATAAATAATCTTCAGCTTACCAACCCGCGAACCCAGATCGATTTTGGTTTTCCCGTGAATATAATCAATATAATCATAATCCCGCGGCCAATTTTTCCAATAGAAATTTTTGCCTATAACCTGCGATATTTGCTGTGGGAATATTTCTGAAAGCACAAACAATTTATCATTTGGCGCTATTCCTACTAAATTACTGCTGGGTATATATTGAGGTTTAGTTTGAATAGGTGGCATATTATTGAATAACGTTGGTTCAAAGGCCTGTCTTTCAATCACTGCTAAAGATTGAATATGATATAATCTCCATATATGATAACCTAACAACTTATACTCATGTGTGATCACTAGAATTCTCGCCCCAGATGGAATCAGCTTTAAACTATTTATATAAGCTATAGCAAACTGATCTGATTTTCTTAAGTCTTGAGCATAAAAAATCATCACAAACGCTGTAAATCCGCAAAGAGCATATTTACTAACCCGTATTTTTAATTGTGAATACGCATTGAAGCGTGACATAGTAAAAAATAATATGGCTGTGATAATAGGCAACCTAAGATGCAGACCAAAAACCCCGTTAAAGTTTCTCGGCATCAGCAAAGAGAATAAAAAAAGCATTAATATTAAAAAATGATTTTTTTTTAATATTAACGTCTTATTCAGATAGGCTATTGCAAACAGAAATATAAATAGGCCCGCTATGATAAAACTACCGAAATAAAAGGGTGATAATAGCGCATACAGCTTGTCTACCAATTTACCAAGCCTCAAGGGAGCGTAGTAACCACTATCCAATAGTTTGTCTACCAGTATGAAATTTACGATAGGAATGATGCAACAAGCTAAAAAATAAACACTCAGCTGAATAATTTTTTTAATGCTTTTAATTAAAGAGAAATTATTTTTCTGCACTTCATAAGTGCCGATAATCAGCACCAGCATCAAAAAGGCTAACAAATGCGCAAAGTATAAAATCTGTGAAAGAACAAAAAATATCAGTAATTGCTTATATTTTTTATTTTCGAATTGAATCCATACAGCAACTATCGCAATAGTCATAGGAATGGTTATATAGTAATTAATAAATCCCCAATATAAGACCGCATTAAAAATAACCGTATATACTAGAAAAGTTGAAGTTTCATAGCGTCCATGTATGACTTTGCTTAAATATAATACTGAAGCAACTATACCAACCATGCTTAATACAATGAGAATTTTTCCCACAGTATAAATGTCAAAAAATCTGAGAAAAAAATCAAAAAGCACATCCATACCTAAATAAGGTACGAAGGCAAATTTTCTATAATAAAATGTTTGAGAATAGGGCAACTGATCCAGATTGTGATTAAGGTACATTCTGGCTAAGTGATTGGGGAAATCTATGAGCAATGGGATATGCAAAGAAAAAATAAAGCTGCCAATAATCATTAATATGATGGCATGTATTAAAATAATAGCCTTTTGATTATTTCTTAGTGACAGTAGATATTTGGACAACCATTAACTCCTTTAACTTTATAAAGTATCCCTGAGAATGCAGACAAGCTGCCCGTTGTGCTTCCGTGGATTGGCAAAAATAGCTTTAGAAAACATAGGGTATAAATCACTTCTTTTTAAATTCAAAAGCAGGATTTTCATCATGAGCATCTTCTGTATCCACAACAGAAAATTTTGCGTTCCTATTCGGTCGTATAAGTAATTCATTGAACAAATTAAGTCCAACTAACACCATCAATGAAAGTCGTAATTTATTGCTCACATTTAATACTTCATCGCCAACTTTTTCAGATACTGGAAGTTGGTCTAATGCTTGAAACATGCAATAAATCATTATAATGATAAGAAGCTTTTTGACACTGACATCTTCGATATTAGGAAGGGGTGAAGACGTGAGTTTTTGACTATGTATAGACTTACTGTCTGATGATTTTTTTTCTTTTTTTGGCATGTTATTCAAGCTCTTATTGTTATTTTTTATAATTTAATGATTCTCTTCCCTTCTTCAGCGGGCGTTGTTGAGTAAATCGAATAAATTGAGCATCTATGCTTAGCGCCATCCGCCTGAGATCCCGCGATCAAGTCGCGGGATCTCAGGCGGATGGCACTGAATATGAAAACTTCTCATTTATTCCAACGCTTTAAAGGGAGGGTTACAGCGCTTTCGATAACACATCCGCGTAACGCCCCGCATCAGCACCGATCACAACGTGAATCACATCCGTCGCCACCGACATCACTCCTTCGGCGCCTAAGGCGGAAATACTATTAGCGATGACCTGTGAAGCATCTTCTACTCTTACACGCAAGCGGGTAGTGGCCACCGCTTCGATACTCTTAAGATTGCCTGCGCCACCCAATGCGTTAAGCCACTTTTCAACCATGTCATTAGACAGGAACTGTGAGTCAGCTACAACAGCTGTTTGGCTGTTAACTGCGGGATAAATAGGTTTTTCAGCCACGGCTGTCTTAGGCATTCCAGCTAAAGCGGCACGGATTTGATCGGCAATGATATCGGCTTTAGGACCCAACACCACTTGCACACTCTCAGCACCCGGCCGCAACACCCCATGCGCACCCAAGGCTTTAAGCGCTGGTTCTGATACCAAGGCGCTATTACCCACTGTTAAACGCAAGCGTGTCGTACAGGCATCCACCGATTTAAGATTAACCACACCACCCAGAGCAGTAATAAATTGCTCTGCCACAGCATTTTGACTAAGCGCTACCGCAGCCCCCGTCGCAGCTACATCTTGTCCAACACCGTTAGCCAAGATTTCTGGGTTATCTTCACGCCCAGGAGTTTTCAGATTAAAGTAGCGAATAAAAAAGCGAAATAAGCCATAATACAACACAAAATAGGCAGCACCCACCGGCAGCAACATCCAGCCATGTGTCGATAAACCATAGGCCAATAAATAATCAATCGCTCCGGCCGAAAAAGTAAATCCCAGCTTCACATTGAGCAAATACATCACCACCAGCGATAATCCGGTTAACACGGCGTGCAGCAGATATAACAATGGTGACAGAAACATAAAAGCAAATTCAATCGGCTCGGTGACGCCGGTTAAAAAAGAAGTCAATGCCATAGAAAACAACATGCCACCCACCAGCGCACGTCGCTCACGCGGGACTTCCTGATACATGGCAAGGCAAGCCGCAGGCAAACCAAACATCATCACCGGAAAAAAACCTGCCATAAACATGCCCGCCGTTGGGTCGCCGGCAAAGTAACGATTCAAATCGCCTGTCACCACATGACCTGCAGTCTGGAAAGAACCAAATACAAACCACACTAAGCTGTTTATAATGTGATGCAAACCCGTCACAATCAATAAGCGGTTTAAAAAACCATAAATAAATTCACCGATGGCACCTGCATGCACTAGCCACTGACCAACATTATCAATCATGTGCTGAATAGGCGGCCAAATGTAACCAAATACCAACCCCATCAATAACGCTGCTAGCCCCGTCACAATAGGGACAAAGCGTTTACCACCAAAAAACGCCAGATACTCCGGTAAGCGAATATCTTTGTAGCGGTTATACAATGCGGCTGCAACTATGCCTGGAATAATACCCGCCAATACGCCCATATTAATCTTATCATCGATCACCTTGAGCACTGCGATCTCAACCAAATAGCCAATAGCACCGGCAAGGCCAGCCACACCATTATTTTCTTTGGCAAATCCAACCGCTACGCCAATGGCAAACAATAATGGTAGATTGGAAAAAATCGCATCTCCGGCTTGAGCGACACAAGAAATATTCAATAGATCCGGTTGACCTAAACGTAGCATCAAGCCAGCGACGGGTAATACCGCAATGGGTAGCATCAAAGCGCGACCTAGGCGCTGGATGCCGGAAAAGGAAGGTAGTTTCATGGTTTATGATTTCCTCTAAAATAACTTTTTTTCTCTAACAGCCCTAACTTCTTCCCTTCTCCCCTTGTGGGAGAAGGGAAGAAGTTAGGGCTGTTATAGGGGCCACACCCGCCGGCAATGTGCGCGTACCGCTGCCGCAGAAGCCAAACCCAATAGCGTTTTCACCTCACGGGCACATTTTTCATAATCCAGCTTACGCACCAATTGTTTGATACTGGGCACTTGCCCTGGTTCCACAGACAATTCATTCACCCCAAGACCAATCAAAACCGGCACTGCCACGGGATCAGAAGCCAAAGCACCACACACCGCAACCATCTTGCCATGTAAACGCGCCCCTGCCACAGTCTGGCTAATTAAATGCAATACTGCCGGATGCAAACCATCCAGCTGTGACGCTAAACCAGGATTTCCTCTATCCATAGCTAAGGTATATTGCGTCAGATCATTCGTGCCGATAGACAAAAAGTCTGCATACTCCGCCAGCACCGAGGAGAGTAATGCCGCCGATGGCACTTCGATCATCGCCCCCACCGATACGGCTTCTTTAATACCCAGTGTTTGCGCCAAAGTATCAATGCGCGTACGCAAGCGCACAAAATCATCCGCATCAGTCACCATGGGCAATAAAATACGACAAGCTGATAACGGCGCTATGCTCAGCAATGCTCGCAGTTGCGTTTCAACTACTGCTGGGTGCACTTGCAGAATGCGTATACCACGCAAACCCAGCGCCGGATTGGGCTCTAATGGAAAAGGTAAATAAGCCACCGGCTTATCTCCGCCAATATCAATCGCACGAATATAAACCGGACGACCTTCAAGCGTATTAATCACTGCCTGATAAGTAGCCACTTGCTCTTGTTGCGAGGGGGCGCTATCACGACCTAAAAATAGAAATTCCGTCCGCAAGAGGCCAACGCCATCGGCGCCGTGAGCCGCTGCCAATTGCGCATCGCTAATATTGGCAATGTTAGCTGCCACCTCAATAAGCCGACCATCTGTCGTCACTGCAGGCGCCGCGGCGTTTTGTAAAATATTTTGCTGATGTAAAGCAGCTTGTGATTGTCGTACAGCTACCTCAGCTATGCGTTCGGCATTGGGTACTGTTTCCAAGCATCCGGCTGAAGCATCAACCACTACTTTTGTGCCAGATGCTAATTGCGAAGCAGCATCTCCGAGCGCCACCAACGCCGGAATGCCATATGAACGCGCCATAATGGCTGCATGTGAAGTCGGACCACCACTTTTCATACAAAGAGCCGTCACGCGCTGCCGATCAATGGCTTCTAGATCCGATGGCGTGAAATCTTCTGCAATTAATACGGTATTCTGCGGTAAAACGGGTAGGGCTTTTTCACTTTTGCCCATCAATACCCGTAATACCTGCTTTTTAAGATCATGAAGATCGGAAATTCGCGCTGCCAACAGTGGATTAGGCAGCGCAGCCAATACTTGACACTGTGCCATAATGGTCTTTTGCCAAGCTTTGGCAGCACTGTCACCCTGCTGGATTAGGGTTTGTGCCTGCATGCGCATTTGTGGGTCATCCAACAAACCCATATGCGCATCAAATATCATCGCCTCAGTATCTCTACCAGCCTCTTTGGCTTTGGCGACCCGTGCCAGCAGTTTAGCGGTTACCTGCTGTAATGCACTGGTTAATCGTTCCAGCTCAAACTCAGGATGACTTGCATTTAAACTGTCTGTTTCCACTACATCGGTATCATCCCAATGCACCACCACACCCATTGCCAACCCGGGGCTGGCACAGATACCTTTTATTACACCAGCAGCCGCATGAGAAGAAACGACTGTATTTACTGTTGCCACCGCAGAAATAGCTTCCGTTTCTATATGCGTCTGCAACGTTTGCGCCATAGCGTCTAATGCCGCACTGGCATCAATGCCACGTGCGTAAACAATAACCTGTTCACCCTCACTCACTCCCAAACCTAGCAATGCAGTAATACTTAAACAATCAGCGCGTTTACCATCGTAAGCAATTTCCAATTGACTCGAAAAGCGCCGCGCCGTCTCTCGCACACGCGCCGCCGGTCGAGCATGCAAACCCCCAGCAAGCGCCACTACCACAGGGCAAGAAAGCTCACCTGTTGCTGTATTTCTCGGGATATTATTTTGAACCGTAGAACGCTCACGCAGTATGAGCAAAGGAGTGGTGGTTGTTACAGTAGAAGAGTTATCTCGCCTTATAATGTCAAAGCGATCACCGTTAGTCACTATCATAACTGTCAGCAAGCTTTTAGCATGAAGCGCAATATAATCCGCATCAAATTCAATCAGCACATCACTTGTATTAACCCTATCTCCTTCACGGACTTTAGGATAGATGCCTTGACCTTTGAGATGCACCGTTTCTATGCCTAGATGCAATAAAATTTCTGCACCTTCTTCCGTAGTAATCGTCAGCGCATGCCCAGTACGCGCTAGCTGTGTCACACGTCCGCTACAGGGCGCAGTCAAGCGGCTATTGATAGGATCGATAGCTACACCATCTCCCAATATACGCCCAGCAAAGACCGGGTCGGGGACATTTTCCAATGGGCAGACGGGACCTTCTAGGGGGGAGTAAAGTGTGAGTTGGGTTGTGGCTTGAGCTTGCATTTATGTTTTTACTCTTGTGTTCTAAAATGTGTCCCGCGAAGGCACGTACTAGTGTCGAATAAAAATGCTAAATTCCTTCTCCCGTTGTGGGAGAAGGTGGGTGTCACCTAAAAAGTGACTATTTCCTCGGACACTAATGCGTCTTATGGCACCTGTCAGTAGTGACTAATTCGTCAATGTCACCTTATTCAAATGTCGAGGCGCGTCAGGATTATAACCCCGCACCTCAGCCAACCCTGCCACCATCACATAAAACGTCTGAATAGCCAAAATAGGATCTAATACCGGATGCGATGCCACAGCCAAAGTTAGATCGCGTTCAGCAACATCCGATGGCGCGGCCAGCAATACCCTCGCACCGCGGTTGCGCATCTCATCAGCTAATTTCAACAGGCCAGCCTGCTCTGGACCTCTGGGGGCAAAAATCAGCAATGGATAAGTCTGATCGATCAAGGCCATGGGGCCATGCTGAATTTCAGCGCTGCTAAATGCCTCCGCTTGAATAGCGGAAGTTTCCTTAAGTTTAAGTGCAGCCTCCAACGCAATGGCAAAACCTAAACCTCGGCCTACCACCATCATACGTTCTGCCTGCGAAATAGTAGCAATTGCCTTACTCCAATCAATGGCCGCCGCTCGGGTCAGCTGCTCTGGTAAATCATTAATCGCTTTGCGTAATTCCTCATCCTTTTGCCAATTTGCAATCAAGCGGGCAATCACCGCTAAAGTGGCGATATAGCTTTTAGTTGCAGCCACACTTTTTTCCGGCCAAGCCATCAAGGGCACTGAGTGACGACATACCTCTGCCAAAGGTGAATTCATATCATTGACCATAGCCACAGTCAAAGCGCCATCCGTACTGAGAGAACGCATAGTCTCAACCAGATCCGGGCTGCGGCCAGATTGCGAAAAAGCAATCACTAATTGATGCCTCACCCGCATGGCGGTGTGGTGCAAGGTCTTAAGAGAAAGAGGTAATGAGACTACAGGAATCCCAGTACGACTCATCAACAGATAAGAAAAATAATTCGCAGCATGATCTGAACTGCCACGCGCGACAGTTAAAGCGACACTGGGATCATTCACTTCCAACATTTGGCTTAGCGTTTCTAAGCTGTCATTGGCTGATAAGAGTTGCGATTTAACCACTTCCGCAGCAGATAAAGCTTCATTTAACATTTGTGATGGCAATGGATTTCCCCTCTACGTAAACAGCTTGAAGTTCTAATTCACGATTGAATACGACTAAATCAGCATAAGCACCTTCTACAATCCTGCCACGGTCTGTCAATCCTAGATAATCAGCTGGATATAATGACAGGCGGTGGGAAGCATCGGCAAGCGATAGACCTATTTTTACTAGATTGCGAAAAGCTTGATCCATAGTCAGCATACTGCCTGCCAGCGTGCCATCAGCAAGTCGCACACCCCCTAAACATTTGGTCACGGTATGCGTACCTAAACGATATTCACCATCGGGCATCGCAGTAGCTGAAGTAGCATCGGTGACACAGAATAAACGCGGAATAGCGCGCAATGCCACCTTCATCGCACCTTCATGCACATGTAACAGATCGGGAATCAACTCGGCATATTCTCCATGCGCCAATGCTGCACCGACGATACCTGGTGCGCGGTGCTGTAAGCCAGTCATAACGTTGAATAAATGGGTAAAACCACTTGCACCCTGTGCCAAAGCTGCTACGCCGTCTTCATAACTGCCTAAAGTATGACCAATCTGTACCCGCACGCCGCGCGCCGTTAATTGCCGTATCAGAGCATGATGGCCATTGATTTCCGGCGCTAGCGTCACGACACGGATGGGCACGCGCTGTAAATACTGCTCTATTTCTTCTAGTTGCGCGGCACAAACAAAATCCGGCTGCGCGCCCAGTTTGCCGGCATTGATATATGGCCCTTCCAGATGCACGCCCAATATGCGTGAACCCTCGGCTAAGGGGACATCTTGCATATAGCGGTCTATCGCTGTTAGTACCGTCTCTAATGTGGCTTTAGGGGCTGTTACGGTGGTAGCGAGCAGCGCTGTAGTGCCGTGGCTGGCATGAATGCGGGCAACAGTGGTCAACGCATCACCACCTTCCATAATGTCGCGACCGCCCCCGCCGTGTACGTGTAAATCAATAAAACCCGGCAATATATAGCTGCAGTCTTGGGCATTGGCTGCAATATTTGGCTCAGCAAGCGATGTGCCGTTTATAGCCGCAATCCGGTCTTTTTCAATTTCTATCCGACCTTGAACCCAGCCTTTTGCACTTAATACTTTACCTTCCAGTGTGTGTGGTTGTTGCATGTTATGTTTTTATCCTGATTAACAATGCCTGGATGAAAGATAAATTGTAATCCATTATTCTTAATCCTACATTAAGAGTTTGGTGTGAAGCTCCTCGAGCCTCTATACTAGACAAAAAACGCCATTTACAAAAAAGCACTGTCATTCCCGCGAAGGCGGGAACCCATCCCTAACAGGCACTCAAACCCTTTAAAGACCATAAGAACTTCATTTTGATAAAATTAATGATGCTTTTATGCCTTTCAAGGATGGGTTCCCGCCTTCGCGGGAATGACAGTATTTTTTGTCTAGTACAAAGCAAAATACGCTTTTCAGCAGTTAAAAGCCGCCTCCTGCATCCTCAAAGATTGATCTCCTACAATACAGATACTTTTTACCGTAGATAGGCTTCTCATCCATTAAATGGTATAATTTTCACCACCTTATAATAAAATCTTTCATACGAGCGCTAATGTCTATACCGTCTTCTAAACTCCTGACTTCTCGACGTTTCTTACCTTTATTCCTGACACAGTTTTTTGGTGCATTTAACGATAATATTTTTAAAAATGCGCTGGTCATTCTCATCACTTATCGAATAGCCGTACAAACAGGTGATAATGCTCAGCTGTTGATAACTTTAGCTGCCGGGTTATTTATTCTGCCATTTTTATTATTTTCTGCATTAGCCGGTCAGTTAGCGGATAAATATGAAAAGTCACGATTAATTAGTTTCATTAAATTGGCAGAACTTATATTAATGGTTCTTGCCAGCTTAGGATTTTATCTGCAAAACATAACGCTATTAATGATGGTGCTGTTTTTACTCGGTGTGCAATCTACATTTTTTGGTCCACTCAAATATGCCGTGCTTCCCTTTCATTTACATAAAGATGAATTAATTGCCGGTAATGCTTTGGTAGAAAGCGGAACTTTTTTAGCGATCTTAATTGGAACTATTTTAGGCGGTATACTTATTTTAAGTCATGCCGGCGTCTTGATGGTGTGTGTGCTAACGCTTGCTGTAGCAATTAGCGGATGGCTAAGTAGTCGTTATATTCCGCGTGCGTTAGCAGCGGCACCGCAATTAAAAATTAGCTATAACATTTTTTCTCAAACCTGGGACATGCTTAATTATTCGCGCAAATCAAAAGATGTGTTTTTATCTATTTTGGGGATTTCCTGGTTCTGGTTGATAGGCGCTACATTTTTATCGCAATTTCCCACATTTGCAAAAGTGACCTTAAGCGCTGACGGCGGCGTAGTCACACTCTTTCTTACGTTATTTTCCATTGGTATCGGCTTAGGCTCGCAGTTATGCAGCAAGATTATGCGCGGTCGTATTGAGGCAACTTATGTACCGTTAGCTGCGCTTGGCATGACAATATTTATGGTTGATTTATTTTTCGCGAGCCGAAATATCTCGGCCACAACCCATTTGGCGAGTGTCGGACAATTTTTATCTCACTTAAGCAGCTGGCGCATTATGGCGGATTTGCTGTTGATTGCTATTTTGGGCGGTGTTTATATTGTTCCGCTCTATGCAATTTTGCAAAGTCGCAGCGAGGAGAGTCATCGTTCTCGAACAATTGCTGGCAATAATGTAGTGAATGCTTTGTTTATGGTCGTTGCTGCTTTAGTGACGGTCTTGTTGCTAGCAATAGGTTTCTCCGTACCTTTAGTTTTTTTAACGGCAGGAATTGCGAATGCTTTTATCGCGCTCTATATCTGTAAATTGCTGCCTGACGCCTTGGTCAAATCTCTACTGCGCTCTGTTCTGACTTTCTTTTTCCGCGTTGAAGTTCGTGGTCTTAGTCATTATCACAATAGCCATGAGCGCTTGTTAATTGTTGCTAATCATACTTCTTTACTCGATGCGGCATTGATTGCTGCTTTTTTGCCAGAAAAACTGGTCTTTGCCATTAATACGCATATTGCTCAAAAATGGTGGCTTAAACCTTTTTTATTATTAGTGGATGTTTATGCCATCGACCCTACCAATCCTATGGCGACTAAATCGCTGATAGAGCTAGTGCGCAATGGAAAAAAATGCCTGATCTTTCCCGAAGGCCGCATTACCGTGACCGGTTCATTAATGAAAATTTATGAAGGCCCCGGCATGATCGCCGATAAAGCTAACGCTAAAATCCTGCCTATTCGCATTGAAGGCGCACAATATTCGCCATTTTCTTATTTGAGAGGCAAAGTGCGCATCCGCTTTTTTCCTAAAATCACTTTGACCATACTCACACCACGTCATTTTTCTGTGCCCGATACACTGAAAGGACGTAAACGTCGATATTTTGCTGGATTAGCTTTATATGATTTGATGACGGATATGCTTTTTGAAAGTAGCAGACAGCAACAAACTTTATTTGCATCCCTGCTACAAACCAGCATAATTCACGGCAAAAAACATAGGATTGCCGAAGATATTCAGCGCCAACCTTTAAACTATCAGCAATTTATCAGCCGCAGTTTTATTTTAGGACGCGCCATTGCTAAAAATACTCAACCTCAAGAATATGTAGGAATATTACTTCCGAATATGGTATCCACCGCCATCACGTTTTTTGCTATGCAAGCTTTTGGACGCATCCCTGCCATGCTAAATTTTTCAACTGGGGTGCAAAATGTATTAGCTGCTTGCACTATGGCGAAATTGCAATCCGTATATACGGCGCGGGCTTTTATTAAAAATGCCAAACTTGAACCATTGATTGATGCCTTGGTCACTTCCGGTATGCAGATTGTCTATCTTGAAGATATGGCTAAATCCATTTCTTGGTTGGATAAACTGCGTGGCTTAGTTGCAACGCATTTTGCCTCTTGGTATTACCAATCGATTAATCGGTCCCACTCACGTCAACAGACCAACGTTGCCAGCGGTGATACGCCGGCAGTGGTCTTATATACTTCGGGTTCGGAAGGCACTCCCAAAGGCGTGGTGTTAAGTCATAACAATATTTTAGCCAATAGCAGTCAATTGAGTAGCCGCATAGATTTCGGTCCCACCGACCGGATTTTTAATGCACTGCCGTTGTTTCATTCTTTTGGGTTAACCGGCGGCACTTTATTGCCTTTGTTATCGGGGATTAAAGTATTTTTCTATCCTTCACCTTTGCATTATCGTATTGTGCCTGAATTAGTTTACGACACCAATGCCACGATTTTATTTGGTACGGATACTTTTTTAAGCGGCTATGCCAAATATGCCAGCGGTTATGATTTTTACAGCATACGTTATGTGTTTGCCGGAGCAGAAAAGTTAAAAGAAACCACGCGAAAAATTTGGTCAGAACAATTTGGTGTGAGAATTTTTGAAGGCTATGGGGCGACAGAAACTTCACCCATACTTTCCAGCAATACCCCCATGCACAGCAAGCCTGGCACTGTAGGGCGGTTTATGCCGGGCATTCAATATCATCTTGAACCCATTGTCGGCAATGAGCACGGTGGTCGTCTCATCGTGTCTGGTCCTAATGTCATGTTGGGTTATTTAACTATAACCAATCCTGGTATTTTGCTCGCACCCAACAATCAACAATATGATACTGGCGATATTGTCGATATTGATGCCGAAGGGTTTATCACCATTTTAGGTCGCGCTAAACGTTTTGCTAAAATTGGTGGCGAAATGGTGTCTTTACCTGCAATTGAGCACTGGTTAAATGATTTATGGCCAGGATATATGCATGCCGTGGTTAGCATACCCGCTGAAAAGAAGGGCGAGCAGGTGGTGTTATTGACGGATTATGCCAGCGCCAACCGTGAAGAAATTATCAATTATGCACGCTCGCATGGGATTAATGAATTGAGCATTCCACGGAAAATTCTGATTGCGCAAAAAATTCCTTTGCTGGGTTCAGGTAAGGTGGATTATCAGGCGGTCTTGGCGTGTTTTACGCAACTTTCTGCACAAGAAACGAGTGTATAACCGCCTAATTTTCGATTGAGAACGCGGGCAGCACCCAACCGCATTCCCCGGAAATGATAATGATAAAAAAATTAATAAACTGCCTGCTTATAATGCTAGTCTTGCTGACAGCTTGTAGTGTCAAAACATCTCATTACCAAATACCTACTATGCCTTCCTTGATATTATGGGTTTGGGAAGAGCCACAGCAGCTACCGATCAATCCCAAGACCACAGGAGTTGCTATTTTAAGCGCTTCTATCAGGATTACACCTGACCGCTTAATCTTTTATCCCCGCCAACAATCTGTCCATCTTCCTGCTAACACCTATCAGATCGCAACCATACATATTGATAAGCCACCCTTCAAAATACGTTTAAGCACAAGTTTAGCTCATTATCTAGCGACGCGTATCAGCTCTATTTATCGTAATGGCTCGTTTCAACAATTACAAATTGATTTTGATGCACTACCCAGTGAACAAGATTTTTATCAAAAGTTATTAATCTATCTGCGTGAACAATTAGGCCAGCAAACCATCATATCAATTACCGCGTTAGCTTCTTGGTGCACAGATAATCGTTGGTTGGAAAAAGTTAAACTACCGATTAATTATGTTGTTCCCATGTTTTTTAGTCTCGATCGTGATGCAAAACGGCGTGCTAAGTTTATCGAGAATTTCCCGCATCAGCGCCACAATTTGCCTGATTATTGCCAAGGATCGATTGGACTTGCAACTTATGAAAACTGGCATTTTCCATTTTCAACCTCCGATAGCGTCTTTGTTTATACCAAGGGTAGTTGGGACGCTAAAAAATTAGCGATTGCTCAGCAATTGCATGCTACATTTTTTCAAAATTAATCCAATGGAGGCGAAGATTTAAAATAATACTCTGTTTCTTCAGAAGCTTGCGTATTTGGATATAATTTTTTTAATATGATAAATGCCCGTTTGGAATCACCATTGGTATAACGCGTTGCTTTAATAGCTAAGGCTAAAAGTCGAGCATAAGTTTCATCACGGGGATGTTTACGTGCCAAAACGACTAACCTATTGGCGATATAGGTACTGCCTGAATCTAAATTAATCAACTTAGCATATTGTGCCTGATAGTCACTTTTTTCTTTATTCGTTAAAAAATCAGCTGGGCTATTTTTACAAGTTTTGGGCGTACATTTTTGCCATAGAAAATTATTATACTCACTATCAAATTGTTCTGGCTTCAAAACAACTGCATTGTTATTGGCCATTGATCCATCATCAAAAGCATTCCAGGTTTGATATAAATTTAAAGGAAACATCGGACTTAAACTGGGATAGGTTAATAATGCACTGAGAAAAGCCGTTTCTCGCGCATCGTTATTGGTAGCTGCTGCCATTTTTGCAATCGTGTCTTTGAGAACCGGATTAAATTGTGCGGCTTTGGACGCTGTTTTAGCTATCATCGCTGTGTCGTTTAACAGCACGGCGCGCACCCATAGGTTAGCATATAATGCTGGACGATAATTATCAGGTAATGCTCGCATATCCGCTAATTTAAGCAAGACTGACATCGGTAATTGGTTAATGACTTCCACTGCTGCAGGAACCATATAATTTAAAGACCAACCTTTGACATCGGCAGGATGCATGATGCTCGCATTGTTATCGGGAAAAAAGAAAGCGTGTTGCATCAAATCATCCAATGATGCAGCATAAGCAGCACGTTGATCTAATAAAAACCGACTGGTACTAAATTGTGTGCCGGGGGTTATTTGTTTCAAAACCGAATCTATTAATTCGCGTTGCTTTGGTGCAGATACCGGATTTGCCAGATTATTAGATTGTTCAATTAAAGCCGCACGCACTGGGATATAGGCATAATCATTTTCTGGAATGGCTAACACAGCTTGCTCTAACTCTTTTTGTTGGCTGGCCGAAGCTGCACTTAATTTATTAACGGCTAACCATAGCCAGGCGAATTCTTTAGGCTTTTGCTGCCAATGCTGGTACGCCGCAGCAAAAGAGTCGGTGTCATTATTTTTGACATAATTTAACCACTGAATGAATGCTTGATTTTTATCCAGGGCATCTTGCGGTAATACAATAAAATCGTAAAAATCTTGTGTTCTGAAATCAGCATCTAATCGTTGTATTAAAGCAGATAAAGTGTTGGGCTCTCGATTCAGCATGTGGATAATGCGTTCATAATCCACTGCTGCTGCTTTTACTTCTGGATTATCTGCACTCTTAGCTAAATTTTGCATTCCTTGTAATGCTTGTTGTTTTAAATTCTGACATCTTGCATCACAATTATTCGCTGATTGTTCACTCAAATTGGCTGCAACAAACAGTGCACGGTTTTTCAAGTATTCCGCCCAAACATGCCAAGGATAATCACTTTGATGCGCTAATTTGCTAAATAAACCCGCGGACATTTCTACTAGCTGGCTATCCTGGCTGTAGAAAGAACTAGCCGCAATGGAATAATCCTTGTCAGCGGCTACTAATGGCGGTAGGTTAGTCGGTAATTGCGCTAATAAATTTCGTGCTTGTTCTCCACCTTCAGCAGATTTTTTAAAGATCTGTTGTTGAGCTGAAATCCAAGTTTTAAGCACTGCATCTACAGGTTGGGTGAGTTGTGATTTATTCGCCTGTTCTAAAGCTTTTTTCACAGCGAGTAGACGCTCAGTCGCCAGCTTAAGATAATTAAAACCCGTGGCCGGATAAATCTGACCGATATTGTCTTCTTTATTGGCTAATTCCTGATAAAAGACATCAACGGCTGCTTGAGAATCATTATCATCAGCCCCTGGCATCGGTACCTCAGTGGGTAAGCCTAAAGCCGCCAATCGAGCGCTACGCCAGTTAAAATAATCTGCGGCTCTTGCTTGAATCGTCTTTACCCACTGTGCGAGCGCCGCAGTATGGTTTTGCTGCGCAAGATGTTTATTAAGCTGACCATCGATCGCATTAATGGGGCCGGCATAATCGAGTTCCTCCATTGAAAAAACATCATTGAAATATTTTTCCCAGGCTGCTAGGGCAGTTTGCTGTTGTGTTTTAGTGAAGGCGTTATGATTTAAATAACGATAAGCTACTAATAAATAGGAGCTGGCAAAGCTGGACGGCACTCTGCCTAATTGACCGGCAACATAACCATTTAATGGAAAATCAGGATGTTCATCCGCACCTAGCGGCTGCAATCCTGGACTTGAACTTGAGGCATATACAACAGAACTTAAGCACAAAAAACTCATCAGTAATATTTTTCTTATATACATTTTTCTTAAAACTCGTCAGTATAATCATTATCAAAAACTCTATCTCTTATCTGGATGATGAAACAGCAGCAGCCCTAGAATAGACATAAAAAATAAAAAAATCATCAAAAAAATTGCACTGTTAAAACTACCTGTCCAGGTTGATAAAAATCCGGTTATTAGCGGTGAAACAACAGAGGCTATACCAAAAGCAAAATTCATGATGCCGTTGCTAGTACTAGCCCGGTCTTCAGTTAGATCAGCATTTACCGTACCAAGCACGGCCCCTGGCATATTATTAAAACCAATACCCAAAGACATAAAAATTAAGGATAAGACCAGGGAGTGCTTCCATATAACGATGATAAAACAGAGCGCCGAAAGCAATTGGCAGGTCAAAATAACGTAAGAGCGCGCAATACGTAAACTTTGGGTTTTTTCTAATAGTTTATCCGATAATATGCCGCCCAATATTAAAAAAACACCGGCCGTCAACCAAGGTGCGATTAAAAATAAACCCACTTGCTTTAGCTGCAAGCCATATAATTGCTGCAAGTAACCGGGTAACCAGGTCAAAGCGAAAAATTGTACATAAGCAAAAACAAAAAAAGCGGCATTATTGCTTATTAACGATGGGTTAAACAATAAAAACTTCCAAGTGGTTTGTGAGGGCTGATTGGTTGTGACCTCTGTGCGCGAAACTGACGGCTTTGGATGATCTCGATACAACGCATACCACACACCCGCCCAAATAATCCCCAGCATTCCCAAAATAAAAAACGTAATACGCCAATTCAATCCTACAATTAACCGCGTCGTAAGTGGCGCACCGACCACAGAAGCAAAAGCCACGGCAGAAGAAGCAACACCAAACGCTCTGGCACGCTGTTGCGGCGGAAACCAATCCACTAAAACCCGCATATAACAAGGAAACCCGGGCGCTTCAGCAGCGCCGAGTAGCAATCGGAATATAAATAATGTCCAAAAGCCCGTTGCCGTTCCCAATAATATGCAAGCAACTGACCAGGCAACTGCGAATAAAGGCCAAATTCTACGCGCTCCATAACGATCCGTTAACACCCCACCCATAACAATCATCACAATATAACCAAAACCAAAAGCCGAAGAAATTAAACCAAAATCTGCATTGCTTAGATGAAAGGTTGTTTCTATTAGGGTGATAGCATACGACAGCGCTGATCGATCTAAGTACATAATAATTAATGCAGTAAACCCTAATCCAACCCCTATGGTGCGCATGGAATAATTCATACTTTTCCTCAATATTTGAATTTGATACTTCAAAAAAAGTTAGCCAAAATACCTTGATCGAAAATCCAATTGCAACAGCAACTTATTACGCACCGCTTGGGTAATTTTCTTTTCAACCCAAAGTTGTTCTAATACCTTCCTTTCTATTTTGATAATTTCTGCTGAAGGAATGACCAAACCCTCTACCTCTTTTAACTCATCATGCTCTTCTGAATCATCATGATTTTCAATGGCGCGCGTTATTCGTTTTCTCAGTATCTGATACTGTTTGATATAGGTATTTATCTCAGCGTAAAAATGTGCATCCTCTTTAACTTGAGTCCGATATTTCAATAACCACCGTAAAACCGCCTTTGTCATCGTCAGCCTTGCTGATAATTCGGACATGTGTTCTTGCAGTTTCTCGCGGCGTCTTTCTGTTTGTATTCCTAATACTTTCACCACCCATGGCAAGGCCAAGCCTTGCAAAATCAGGGTCAAGAAAATAACACTAAACACTAAAAAAACCAGTAAATCTTTAGGGCTGGAAATTCCAGAGGCTGGAGGCAAAAGTGGTACAGCCAAAGCCGCTGCCAATGATATGCCGCCTCGCATGCCGGACCAGGCTATGATAAATAGATACTGCCATTTTGGATATGGATCTTTTTTGCGAATAGCCGGAAAAAGAAATCTCGGCAGATAGGCCGCTGGAAAAACCCATAAGAACCGGCCGACAATCACCACAGCAACCACCAGCAAACTATACAATGCCAAACTCGCGATAGACATGGAAGTAATACGTTCCACAATAAAACGTAACTCCAGTCCAATTAACAGAAATAAAATACTCTGCAACAAAAAGACCAGCATCGACCAAACTGACGTCCCCAGTAAACGGATTTCTGGTGCAAAACGATGCATATAACGGTGACCTAAAAGAATCCCAGCTACAACTGTCGCAAGGACACCACTGCCACCTAGCATAACAGCTGGTGTATAAGCCAAAAATGGCGTCAAGAGGGAAATTAATATCTGTAATTTGGCATCTTTTAGTCTAAGTCTAATTTCCCCGATAATAAAACCTAAAGCGATACCATATACAATTTCACATAGGACAATAACCAAAAATTTATCTATTGCCGCTGTAAAAGAAAACTCCTGCGTCACTACAGCAACTAAAGCAAACCTGAATATGACTAACGCAGTCGCATCATTAAATAAACCTTCGGCAGTTAAAATAGTGATAATCCGTCGCGGCAAATATAATTTTTCTGCTAAAGCGACAATGGCAATATCATCTGGGGGAGAGATAACCGCACCCAACACAAAACATAGCGACCAACTTAATCCCGGAACCACAGCATGTAGGACACTAGCTACCAGTACGGTAATAAACAAAACATGACCTACGGAAAGCAAGGCAATAGGTCTTAGGTCTTTTTTCACCTCTCGCCAAGAGGTTTGTGCGCTGGCCTCATAGACCAGTAGGGGTAAGAAAACATTTAAAACCAGTTGGGGCTCTAATTGCACGCGAGGAAACTCTGGCACAAAACTTAATATCATGCCGACAATAACCAGCAATAGTGATAAAGGGGCAGATTTTTTATTGAACAAAATTCCAACAATAAAAATAATGCCTAAAAGAAGAATATAAGTTTCAATTTGATTCATTGGCATTTCAGCAATTTAACTGCTGCCTTTTTTAGACATGAAACAAGTTGTGGATTTTGCGCTTTCGTTTTTGATTTCGTTACTATGATGGATCGTTTCATGGATACCTCCTTGGTCACTTCAACGTTCCTGAAAAAATAATTACGCTCACATCAAGCGATGATTTCCATAGTATACTCTCCCTAGTCTAATTCCCCCAATCATTATATCTAAATGTGAAATAAAGTGACGATTATTGATAAAATTCAAAAATCTCCTGAAATAATGCAATCTGCACAAACTTTGCAATTAATACGAAGTGGAAATGAAGCGATATCTCATCACCCCTTAGATGAAAAAATAGTAGAGAAATGTAGAGTTGATTTAGAAAAATCGCTGGCAGGCTTAGGGTTAACAGACATGATGGTCTTTATCGAACCTGAAGACAATAAAAAGGGGAGAGTGCACATCATCGATACAGCAATAATAAACTGTTTATGCAGCATAGCTAAAACGCCAGAAATAAATTCCAGCGGGACGCCCACACCAATCATCAGTCTGGGAAAAAGTGGTACCGGTGATTGATTACAGCACTCAAACCTTCCGAGTAAAAAGCGGCTCAAATTTTCCTTGAGAATCCGAATAGCTAAATAACTGACCCGCTTTGACATCAAAAAACCACAAATAAATATTTAAGGTTTTCTGCATAATCTTTTCTTTAATCCAAGGAAAAGTCAGACAATTTTGCAAGGAGTGTTTAAGTGCTAACTTAGCATACTCATCTGCATCCATGCTTAAATTATTATGGTTTGTTTTTATCAATGACACCCAGTTGGAAATAAAATCATTTTTTAAATCACCACCATTTAATAACATTTGAATCCCGCCGCATTGGCTATGGCCCCATAAAATAAGATGCTTAACTTTTAGGAATTCTATGCCGAATTCTAATGCGGCACTGGTACCATGATGCGCTTCATCTTTTTCAAAAGGCGGGATGATATTGGCCACATTCCGCACCACAAACAAATCACCTGGGTCACATTGCAATATCAAAGCTGGGTCCACCCGAGAATCACAGCATGAAACCACCATAATCTCAGGCTTTTGGCCATAATTAGAAAGATATTGCATAACCGAATTATCGCCAGAGGCATATTTCTCTCTGAATAATTGATAACCTTCCAGCATTTTTCTAATAGAGTTGGGCATATAAAAATCCTTGATAGTTACATTTCAGCTTCACGTAATTGTGAGTCTAATGCAATCCGATTATCAAATACAAAACAATTTCCCTGAAAATATTCACCACCACATTGTTCAAAATAACCTAAAATACCATCGCGTAATTGCCAGACATCGGTAAAGCCCTGCTTCAATAAATAAGCAGCCGCTTTTTCACAACGTATACCGCCAGTGCAAAAAGTGACCACTGTCTGATTTTTTGCTGATGTTGGTAAAGAAGAAGTTGCCTCGGGAAAATCACTGAAGCTTTTGATATCAAGATGTATGGCATTCACAAAACTACCCATGTTGAATTCAAAATCATTGCGAGTATCCAGCAACACCATAGGCTTATTGCTGTCAAACCAGTCTTTTAATTGTGCGGGTTCAATATAAGGGGCCGTATAGCTTTCAGGTTGAATACCGTCAGTTTTCATGGTGATAATTTCCTTTTTAATCCGCACAATCATACGCTTAAATGGGATGTGACTGGATTCGCTAGTTTTATATTGTAGATTAGCAATCTCTGGCAGGGTATTGAGAAATTCCTGCAAGGATTTCATTGCGTTAAATGCTCCAGCGAGAAATAAATTGATTCCTTCTGGGCTTAATAAAATAGTGCCTTTAATTCCATACTCTAACGTTTTTTGTTTCAGCTGGCTTTGTAATAAAACTAATTTTTCTGGTTGCAGCCTGATAAATTTATACGCTGCTAAATTGATATATTGCATCATTTGCGTCTGCTTGTCTGTTAAGATTTAGAAATTTTATGGTTGTTTATTCTGCTATTATAAGACCATAACTCATGCTTAGCTAATCAAAGAGAAAGGAATATTCGTATCGTTAGTCGCTGACGCGAAACTCAAAAAATTGGATGTCATTCCCGCGAAGGCGCACTAGTGTCCGGTAAAAATGCTAAATTCCTTCTCCCCTTGTGGGAGAAGGTGCCCGCTAGGGCGGATGAGGGGTAAATCTCGTGGGCTTTAGCTTAGTTTGTGCTGACCCAAACTTACCCCTCATCCGCCTTCCGCACCTTCTCCCACAAGAAGGAGTTGAGTTTCGCGTCAGCGACTAGTTATTTTGGCCATATATCTTTGGTTCGATGCCAGACGACCGGGGCAGCACAAACCAATGACTGCGCATATAGCGTAGTTATGGCAACCTCTGTATCTGGATTCACACAGAGCAGATCATAAAAACCTGACTTTCTATTATGCTTCAATCGCCGCAATAAGACTTCATTATTGCTGGTTTGCACAATGCAATCCAATCCGCCCAAATAGCGAATATTAGCGCCTGTTCGACGAATTCCCGCCACATAATCACCTTTTTTAAACCAAGGCTCCATACCATCATCGCTCACAATCAAATCAATGGTGTTAGGATTGACACTTCTGAAGGTTAATAACTCCCGGGTAATATTAGCATCCGTGTTACTGCCTTCTTCCTCGCATTCAGAAACCTCATAGATCGCTGGCGTTTCACACAGGCCAAGGAATTGAGAATTAGTCAATTGCGGCGGGTTGCCTACTCCATGCAATAACCACTCGGCCGTGCAATAGATTCCTTCTTTATGGAGAATGGGCAATAACCGTTGTACTCCGCGTGAGGTTAAACCACCATACTTGCCGGATTCCCAAGATTGAATGGTATTGGCGCTGATACCATGCTTTTCTGCAAATTGCTTACGGGTCAGTCTAGCCATATGGCGCAAAACGATTAATCGGCTACCTCGCGCTGCAGGACTTGATTGCGGGTCGGTATCTAAAACTGAAGTGGGGGTGGGTGCTAAAGGGATCGAAGTGGAATTCATCATTTGCCAGTCTCCTTTGCGAAAATTTTAATCTTATCTTTGCTCATATAATTTTTATTATAATGCAAATTGTAATTTTTTAATAAAAATTCGCAAAATTTTTGGACTCGTAGTCGTTTTTGGATTGCTATTTTCCTCTTAGAGAAAAATTGACACTCCAAAACCTCGAAGCCCTATGGTTAAATAAATTACCATCCCTGGCTCCGTCCCTGGAAATGAAGAAGTTACTTTCCTAAACAATTTATCTATTACTATTAAACCATACCACTTTTGATAAGGATGTAGTCCATAAGCTCTCTGTGCAAAAAAAATACAGACAAGCCAATCCCTTCATGCTTTAATAAGGCTGGCGCTGGATAAGAGACTGATTAATCGACGCGGAAGGGCGGCAAAAGATAAGATGTAATCACAAAGCTATACCCAATCTCGGGCTACTAGAAAATCTTCACACAATTGTGTTTCAACGCTGTTTTTCGGCAAGTTCCAATCATAACGCCAAATCACTTCCGGCGGCAGCGAGATCAAAATGGATTCTGTCCGCCCTCCAAATTGTAGACCAAATAAAGTCCCTCTATCGTAAACTAAATTAAACTCCACATAACGACCGCGCCGGTAATTCTGAAAATCACGCTCACGCTCACCATAGGGCAACTGCATGCGGCGCTTGACGATAGGAATATAGGCTGGCAGAAAATGCTCACCGATACTTTGCGCAAACGCAAAACTCAAAGCAAAATCATTTAGGCGTAAATCATCAAAAAATAGCCCACCTATGCCACGATGTTCTTTACGGTGTTTAATATAAAAGTATTCATCTGCCCATTGTTTAAAACGCGGGTAGAGATCTTCTCCAAAAGGCTCGCAAGCTTTTTTGGCGGTTTGATGCCAATGTACACAATCTTCCACAAATCCATAATAGGGGGTTAAATCAAATCCACCCCCAAACCACCATACCGGTTCATCTTGTAGATTGTTTGCAGAAAAAAAACGTAGGTTAAAATGGGTGGTGGGTACATAAGGATTGCGTGGATGAATGATGATAGATAATCCCAAGGCTTCAAAACCACCTCCTGCCAATTCTGGGCGCTTGCTGGTGGCAGAAGCAGGCAATTGTTCACCCCAGACATGAGAGAAATTTACACCGCATTTTTCAATCACGGCGCCTCCTGATAAGGCATGGGTACGACCCTCACCACCTTCGGGACGCTGCCATATATCTTGGATAAAAGCAGTATCTGGCTCTAATGCAGAAAGCGTAGAACAAATGGTTTCCTGCAAAGCCAGCAAATAGGTTTTTATTTTTTGTATCTCATCTGACTGCATATTGATTCTTTAATGTGAATTTGGATGTTGAGGATATTTCCTGCTTAATATCTTCTAAATTTGATAATTTTTTTGCTTTAACTCTCTTTAACAATTTGATGCAAATTTAAAAGATCGATTTATTTGAATGGTTTTAGAAGGGGGCTCTGAGGAACTTTCTTTTAGAGTCTGCAGCCATAGTTTGTCAAATTGGAATACTGCAAAAAATCTAGTGCATAATCCTTCTCCCCTTGTGGGAGAAGGATTATATGATGGCTAAGCTCTTCTACACATCCACATTAACCGCCGCCAAAGCATTATCTTCAATAAATGCTCGACGCGGTTCTACTTGATCGCCCATTAACGTATTGAAAATCTGATCCGCTGCAACTGCATCTTCCACACTGACGCGTAATAAACGACGGATGCTGGGATCCATGGTGGTTTCCCAAAGCTGTTCGGGGTTCATTTCACCAAGACCTTTGTAACGCTGTATGGTGAAACCTTTTTTCGCTTCCGTCATAGCCCAGGTAAACACATCGCCAAAACAGCTGACCGATTGCCGGTATTCGCCTTTTTGCAGATAAGCGCCTTTATCTAGCAAGTCACCAGTTTTCTGGTACAGCTCTCCCAAATAGCCATAATCACCGGAAGTAAAGAAATCATAATTTAACTCATGCACAGTTGTCGCACCGTGATGGGTGATAGAGATCGCGGGAACAAAGATATGGCGTTCGCGATTTTCTTCTACTGACACTTGATAAGCGGCCGCATTTTGTAACGCCGTCTTACCGCCCGTGAGTTTATGCTGCAATTGCGACGCCCAAGCGGATACTGTCGCATGATTTTGTAAATCTTCCAGCGTTAATACCGGCATATCTAACAACTGCTCCAGCACAACGCGCGGATAGCGTCGCGATAAACGCGAAACCGTGGCCAGACCCACCTGGTAATGGGCAAGCAGCTCAGAGAATGCGTTATCAGTCAGTGGTTGAGCGTTTTCACTCAAGAATAAACTCACGCCATTGGTGCCCAGCTGCAATAAATAATGACTCAGCGCTTCATCATCTTTAATGTATTGCTCTTGCTTACCTTTTTTAACTTTGTATAACGGCGGCTGCGCAATGTACACATGGCCGCGTTCGATTAATTCCGCCATATGACGGTAAAAAAACGTCAATAGCAAGGTGCGAATATGCGCACCATCAACATCGGCATCCGTCATAATCACAATACGGTGATAACGCAATTTATCCGGATTATATTCTTCCCGGCCAATACCGCAGCCCAAGGCCGTGATGAGCGTTGCCACCTCTTGAGAAGATAACATACGATCAAAACGCGCCTTTTCAACATTAAGAATTTTACCCTTAAGCGGCAAAATGGCCTGATTCTTACGATCGCGTGCCTGTTTAGCAGAACCGCCTGCAGAATCACCCTCAACGATAAATATTTCAGATTGTGCTGGATCAGTTTCCTGACAGTCGGCTAATTTACCTGGTAAACCGGCTAGATCTAGCACGTTTTTGCGGCGCGTCATATCGCGGGCTTTGCGAGCCGCTTCACGGGCACGTGCTGCATCGATGATTTTCAATACAATCGCTTTGGCTTGCTGTGGCTTTTCTAGCAAATACTCTTCCAACTTATCGGAAACAATGGTTTCTACTACCGGTTTCACTTCGGAAGAAACCAGTTTATCCTTGGTTTGTGAAGAAAATTTAGGATCGGGTACTTTGACCGATAACACACAGGTCAGACCTTCGCGAATATCATCACCCGTCGTCGTGATCTTGGCTTTTTTATTATAGCCTTCTTTTTCCAGGTAATTATTAATCGTACGGGTCAAACCTGCGCGGAAACCCGCCAAATGAGAGCCACCATCACGCTGGGGGATATTATTGGTAAAACAAAAGACATTTTCCTGGAAGCCATCGTTCCATTGCATGGCAAACTCGACCGTGATGCCATCTTGGATACTGGAGAAATAGATAATAGGGGTATTAACTGCGATTTTATTGGTATTGAGCAATTCGACGAAAGCCTGAATACCGCCCTGATAACAGAAATCATCCTGTTTGCCGGAACGCTCATCCAAGAGACGAATCCGCACTCCCGAATTGAGGAAGGCCAATTCACGCAGACGTTTGGCTAGGATATCATATTGGTATTCGATTACATTGCTAAAAGTATCAAGGCTAGGGCGGAAGCGGACTTCAGTGCCGGTGGTATCGGTTTCACCCACAGCCTTTAACGGCTCATCAGGGACACCTAGGCGATAGGTCTGGGCATATACTTTGCCATGCTGACGGATAGTGAGGTGGAGCTCAGAAGATAAAGCATTGACTACCGATATCCCAACACCGTGCAAGCCGCCAGACACTTTATAAGCATTGTTGTCAAACTTACCGCCGGCATGCAGCACGGTCATGATGACTTCAGCAGCGGATTTGCCTTCCTCCTCATGCATGCCGGTGGGGATACCGCGGCCGTTATCTTTGACGGTGACGGAGTTGTCGGTATGGATAGTGACAGAGATATCATTACAGAAACCCGCCAAAGCCTCGTCTATGGAGTTATCCACCACTTCAAACACCATATGATGCAGACCAGTGCCATCATCGGTATCACCAATATACATCCCTGGTCGTTTGCGCACAGCATCCAAACCTTTATAGACTTTGATACTGGTAGAATCGTAGGCGGTTTGTTCATCTGGCATAGTGGCGGTTTCTGTGTCTGAATTCTGCATAAATCGGGTGACTCCTGGGGCTCAAAAGGCCTTAGCTGCTGTGGTTTTCAAAACAAGATATTTTACCACACAATGCAGGAAATTACGCCTTTTTTGCGAATTTTAATCATTCATTTTACAACCACATCCCTCATCCTGGTGTTTTCTTGGATACATCCGATGCAGCCAATTCAACTTCAGCAAATATTCTGAATTTATTCTTTTTTTCTTCTGATGGGGCACTCCCAAATGGAAAACGCGCATAGCCCTGCGGTTCCTGCATCTGTTGCTCCTCAATGGGAGAGGAATATACACTGACTCCCTGAGTCAATTGTCCAACTTCATCGATCCTTTTTAAAAATAGGTTTATATAATCCAACCATATTGGATCATTAGTTAAATGAGAAGATATTTTTTCCATAGCGAACCATAAGCGTTGCAAGTAATTCACTACGCTTCTAATATGCTTAAAAGACTTTGTTGCTTTGAACTCATCTTCTGCAAATTGCTGAGGCAATTGCCCCTTTAGAAAAAGATTTATTTGCTTTTCACATTCATCAATAACTTTTCTCGCCCGTTCAAACAGCAGTTTTTCATCCTTTTGCAACACTTGTCGCAGTATTTGTGCTGACACGAATCCCGATACTTCACCTTCTAGAGTAAACCCCACAAGCAGTAGGATTAATGCGTAGACAGCACTTTGCAGCTCTGTTTCAGGCAATGTTACGGGTAGGAAGGATGAACAAAGCAATATCGGATGCGTTATAACCCATTCAGGATTTGTTAGAAATATCCCAGCTATGGTTTGATTAAAACTGGGAATGCCGCGTTTTTTTTGATCTCTTATCTCTGTTACAAAACTATTATTCTTCTTTTCATCTGTCATTATCTCACCTTTTTTATTATTATTTTATAAAAATCAGTGCTGGCATCTTGATTAAGATGCTATACAGATTACAGCCTCCACTTAAAAAATAGTATCTTTTTTCCTAAAAACGCGTGTAAAATGCCGCCTCACTTTTTATTCAGAACAGTTTTGAGGAGAATCCCATGGCGGACAAGTTTGAGCTTTCAGCCGAAATACGAGAACAAGCGGGCAAAGGTGCTAGCCGCCGTCTACGCCGCGTAGACAATAAAGTTCCAGCTATAATTTATGGCGCAGGCAAAGAGCCTAAATCCATCACTATTTTGCATCATCATTTCAACAATGCCCTGAAAAACCAGGCGTTTTATTCACATATTCTGACATTGAACATTGGTAACTCTCATGAAAAAGTAGTGCTAAAAGACCTGCAGCGCCACCCCAGCAAACCGCAAATTCTGCATGCAGATTTCTTGCGTGTCAGCGCCACTGAAAAGCTGCATATGCACGTACCTTTGCGCTTTGTCAATGAAGACACCGCACCTGGAGTCAAATTAGATGGCGGACAAATTTCCCACTTACTGAATGAAGTGGAAATCCGCTGCTTACCCAGCGATCTACCTGAATTTATTGAGGTGGACCTTGCGGAATTAAAAATTGATGAGTCCATTCACCTATCTGAGCTTAAGACACCTAAAGGTGTGGAATTGATTGCGCTATTGCATAACGATGACCGCCCTGTGGTCAACATCCACCGCCCACATGTAGTTGAAGAACCTGAAACCGTGGTCGCACCACCTGCTGAAGTGCCACTGGTTGGTAAGGAAGAAGAAAAACCTGAAGAAGGTGAGGCTTAAGCTTGTCTTCAGCACACAGTGCCATCCGCTTAATCGTAGGCCTTGGTAACCCCGGCGAAAAATATGTAAATACTCGCCATAATGCGGGTGCATGGTTTGTAGAACAATTAGCCACTGAATGGGGCATAAAGCTACTTGTAGAAACCAAGTTTCATGGGAAAGCCGCCCCCTTCAGTTTTCAAGGCCAACGTGGTTGGCTGCTATTGCCAACCACCTTTATGAACGCCAGCGGCCAATCTGTGCGTGCTTTCAGCCAGTTTTATCAAATTCCACCCGAAGCCATTTTAGTCGCACATGATGAGCTGGATTTCCCTGCCGGCACCATACGTTTCAAAGAGCAGGGTGGTCATGGCGGACATAATGGCTTACGCGATATTATGCAGCATCTCAGCACTGACCGTTTTAACCGTCTGCGCATAGGCATAGGGCATCCTGGGCAACGCAGTGAAGTACTTAACTATGTTTTAGCCCCCCCCTCCAAGCAGGATAAGTGCTTAATTACAGAGGCGATACAGCAGAGTTTTTCGATTTTGCCGGAATTAGTGACAGGCGATATTCAACAAGCTATTCAGAAACTGCATACGCCGCTGTGAGTTTCACACTTTTTCCCTCCCTCTTTCTGCCTAGGCAGCGACGCTTTCTATGCTATTCATCTTTTCCGGGCTGCCAGTTCGGAAAAAAAGAGAGAGCATTACACCACCACCAAGGAGCAGTTCTTATGAAAAACCCCATTCACCAAACTTTCCGCATCATCTCTTTAGTAGCTACTTTGACCATCAGCAGCATGGCCATAGCTCAGCCTACAACTCAGGCAATAGACGTCTTGACACCTACCCAAGGTAATACCGTTACCGGAATTGTCACTTTTTCCAAAGTAAAAGATGGCATAAAAATCGTTGCTGATGTTTCAGGACTGCCACAAGGTGAACATGGTTTTCATATCCATGAATTCGGGGATTGCAGCGCACCTGATGCGATGTCCGCCGGCGGGCATTTCAATCCTCTGCATATGTCCCATGCCGGTCCCGAAGACAAACTCCGCCACGAAGGTGACCTTGGTAACCTCTCTGCAGATGCTTCAGGAAAAGCTCACTACGAGCGTACCGACAAAATCATCATGTTAAGCGGTACTGACGCTATTATCGGACGCAGTGTCGTCGTCCACAAAGATGTAGATGATTTTAAATCTCAACCGGCAGGTAATTCCGGCGCGCGTGTCGCTTGTGGGGTGATTGGTCTGGCGAAGCAGTAGCGCCGCATTCTCCTCTAAATTAGTCCAACACCTTTTTCCCTTCTCCCGTCTGTGACCGAAGGGAATCCTCTTGTGGGATGGGAGAAGGGAAAATGCCAAGGCTTTAAGAGAGGCACCCTTTCCCAAAAAGAGAAAAAGAAAAAGGTGTTAGCTAATTTTAGACACACAAGCCCATATCAATACGCGTGCACACCACCGCAATTCCCGCTAAAATCCACTGACTTTAGCTCTACCTCCGTCTACTAAATCACAACGAGAATACGCCCATGACCAACTTGTCTCCTCATGCACCTTTAGTTTTAATCGTACTGGACGGCTGGGGCTATCGCGAAGATCCACAATTCAATGCCATCCACGCCGCCCATGCACCGTTCTGGCAGCATCTATGGCAAGATTATCCACACACTTTAGCCGTAGCCTCGGGATTAGCAGTGGGATTACCCAAAGGACAAATGGGCAATTCAGAAGTAGGTCATCTGCATATGGGCGCAGGACGTCTAGTACCACAGGATCTGACCCGCATTGATCTGGCTATTGAATCAGGAGAATTTTTTGAAAATCCAGTGCTGACTCGCACCATAGATCAACTGCTTAAATCCGGGCGCAGCTTGCATATCATGGGCTTACTCTCTCCAGGCGGCGTACATAGCCATGAAAAACATATCATGGCTATGATTAAACTCGCCGCACAGCGTGGATTAAAGTCCATTTATTTACACGCCTTCCTCGACGGCCGCGATACCCCGCCACAATCAGCACAAGCTTCTTTAATCGCCATCAACGAGACATTTAAGCAAGTAGGTATCGGCAGCATTAAAAGCCTGATTGGCCGCTATTATGCTATGGACAGGGATCAGCGCTGGGAGCGTACCGAACGCGCTTACGATTTATTAACCCAAGGCCGTACAGATTTTCATGCTTCCTCAGCGCTTGAAGGTTTAGCTGAGGCTTATGCACGCGGTGAAAATGATGAGTTCGTACAGCCAACTGCCATACACGCTCCCGGTCAAGAGCCGGTGATTCTACAAGACGGTGATGCCGTCGTGTTCATGAATTTCCGCGCTGACCGCGCCCGACAATTAACACGTGCCTTAACTGATAATCAATTTACGGGTTTTCAACGCAAAGTCCGACCGATACTAGCTACTTTTGTGACCTTAACTGAATACGCAAGTGATATAAACGCTGAAGTCGCCTTTGCGCCGACTTCATTAAAAAATTTCTTAGGGGAGTATGTTTCTAAGCTCGGTTACCGACAATTGCGTATCGCCGAAACTGAAAAATACGCACATGTGACTTTTTTCTTTAATGGTGGAGAAGAAAAACCTTACCCCGGAGAAGATCGCGAGCTCATTCCTTCCCCAAAAGTAGCCACTTATGACTTACAGCCAGAAATGAGCGCCGATGCACTGACTGAACGCTTGATTACTGCCATAGAAAGTCGTGAATATTCTCTGATTGTTTGCAATTTCGCCAATCCTGATATGGTCGGCCATACTGGTGATTTTAATGCAACAATTAAAGCGATAGAAACGATCGATCATTGTTTGAAACGTATTATTACTGCACTTTTGGCTGTCAGTGGTGAAGCCGTAATAACCGCAGATCATGGCAATGCTGAATGCATGTATGATCCTGCTACAGCTCAGCCCCATACCGCCCATACCACCAACTTAGTTCCAGTCATTTATATTGGCCGCCACGCTATTCCTACCACCCATGAAGGCGTGTTATCTGATATCGCACCCACGTTGCTAAATTTGATGGGACTGGAAAAACCGCAGGAAATGACGGGTAAGCCATTGTTTCAAGTAGTCGATTGATTGCGCCTAGGCGCCAAGTGAAGACATCCTCCTTTAAATGGGGGGTATTAAGGGAAATTTATGACCGAAGGAAATTTAAGCAGAAAAAAATTTAATCGCTTAAGAAGTCTCTTTAAATCCCCCTTCCCCCCCTTTTTCAAAGGGGGGGAAATGGCAATAGCTGCTCTGCTTTTATGCATAAATACCCATGCCCTTGCCACCGATAACGCCAAAAACCTATTACAACTCCAAACACAAATTCAAAATCTAAAACGGGATTTAACTACTCAACAATCCTCTCGTGAACAATTACTACAATCCCTAGCACAAGCTGAAACCAATCTAGGACAACTTAATAGCGCTCATAAAAAAAACACGATTGCACTCCACAAACAAAAAATGCTCTTATCCTCACTACAGCAACAACAACTGCAATATCGGAAATCTCTGGTGCAACAGCAACAACATATTGCCCAGCAAATTCGTGCTGCTTATCTTTTAAGCCAGCAGAATTATCTAAAAATGCTGTTGAATCAAGAAGACATAACGTTAGTAAACAGAAATCTAACTTACTATCATTATTTCATTCAGCAACGACTTAATCTAATTAATCAGCTCAATACCACCTTGAACCAACTCTCAATCAATCAACAAGCAATTATTCAACATACCGCGGACTTATCTACATTGCTCGCAGAGCAGCAACAGCAAATCCTGCAAATAAAATCCAACCAGCAACAGCGTAAAGAAATTTTACAACAATTAAACGCTGTCCTTACCTCGAAATATCAACAATTAAATGTCTTGCAGGCGAACAAACAAGCTTTAGAAACCGTAGTCCAAAAATTACAATCACAGCCCACCACTTCTAACGTTGCTTTTACCCATTATCAATCTTTCTCCCAAGCGCAAGGCAAATTAAACTGGCCAACAAAAGGCAAAATCATTTCCCACTTCAACTCACCCATCGATAACAGTGAGTTAAAAACCAATGGTGTTATTATCGCGGCAAAGGAGGGCCAAAATGTCTACGCCATCGCCCCTGGAAAAGTCATTTTTTCCGAGTGGCTGGCGGGTTATGGTTTATTATTAATCGTAGATCACGGCCATAATTTTATGACTCTCTATGGACGCAATGCGAGTTTGAATAAAGCCGTTGGAGATCATGTCACTGCAGGTGAGTTGCTGGCGACAGTTGGTAAATCCGGTGGTTATTCACAACCTGCTTTATATTTTGAAATCCGTAAGCAAGGTAAGCCGCTGAATCCTGAGAAATGGTGTGGCGGCTAAACGGTCATCTGGAGCAATCGTCTGTCATCCTGAGCGCAGCGAAGGATGACAGCATCGATACTTCAAATATAATAACAAGCCAAATGATATCGAGCGACAGCCGTCTGGTCATCATCGTGTGGAATATATTGCATCATGACAGAAAAATTAGTTTTCTCACCCATATATTGTTGCTGCGGTGTAAATTTAAAATAAATCACTGGCTGTTTAAGGTCAGCATGCCCTTCTGAATAGGCAAAAGGACAATGATGCGTTTTATCAACCGCACATAAGGTAATATCCAGAAAAATAGTCCCTGCCGGCGGTATTGTTTTGGGAGTTAATTCACAACTAAATTGATAAGTCTTTTTTGGAGTTAGCGCCAAAATTTCATGACCTAATCCTGCGGCATTTTTTGTCGCATTCAAAGACATATTAATCGATTCTGCAGTTGCTATGTTTAACATTAAAATACTGACACAGAAAATTATCGCTTTTTTCATCAATACATTCCTCATAATTTAAAGGGTTATTATAAAATAAGGAAAATTGCTTAATGTATATATTGTGTATTATTTAAAAGTAACACATGTCCGCGTCGTCCCGTGACAGGGGGCTTAACTCGGAAAATCCACAACTCTATTGCTGATTTTCGGGAATATTAATAACATAGCTGTTGATATCCTGGGAGAAATCTATGTTTATAGCGCATATACTTAACCTGCCTGAATTATTAAAAAGAAAATCCTTTTTCCTTTTTGGGCCACGCGCCACCGGTAAATCTTCATGAATCCACCAGCAATTTCCACCCCAAGTTCCGGCTTGGAACAGTGTCTTAAAGCTATCAATCGTATGAAACAAGAAAAAAATAACAATTCTTCCTTGCTTGGAGCTTATCTAAAGAGCATCAAAGAATATTCAACCGAATTTAATACTATACCTTTTAATGCTCAAACGAGAGAAAAGTTTGCAGATGCCTTGAGCTCTTATGATCTACAAGGCTTAAAACACTATATTGATAAACATGCAAAAAAATATTCCGATGTTTTAGCTACATTTGAATTAATTGTAAAAAACGTTGACTCCCACAGCAATAAACCACCCACATTTTAACCTGTAAATTCCAGCAGAAGATTTATTGAATTAAATTGCTCAAATAGCATCTCAACATTTACTCATATCATCCTCGCACAATTCCGTCCTCATCTGTGTGATTGAGGTATAAGCCTGGTCAACTCGATTCGGTTTATCTGGATAACGTAATTTCAACAAACCATGCTCTACCATGGGAGATAGGAAACGTGCGCGCAGCCCATCTGAATGACGACCTAATAAATCCGCCAAATCCTTTCTCGACAGCCAGCGATTCTGGCAAAGCTCATATATAACAGTCTCCATTTCAGTGCGTACCAAGCGCCGTTTCTGCCTAGCAGAAGCCGCAATGGCTTGTAACCGACCATCAGCCTCACTCTTATTTGCTTTACTATGTACGGAGTCAAGGGGCTTATGTATGGAGTCAAGGGGCTTATGTACGGAGTCAAGGGGCTTATGTACGGAGTCAAGGGGCTTATGTACGGAGTCAAGCAGATTATCTGAAGTACTCACTAAGATAGGTACAACGTCCTGTTCCATTGGCAGCCGATACCTGCTTCCACGAGTTTGACCCTCTTGTATGAGAGCACCATTAGCTACTAAGCCCTGTAGCACACGAGTGATATCAGCAGCATGATGCCCGGTAATTTGGCGCATACGCGCATTATCAACGGAATTCTCAATATCAGCAGTTGCCAGCACTTGCACCTCGGCTTGATTAAAATTCTGATATTTATCACCAAAACGTGACTTTAAGCGTTCTAGAGATTCAATAGGGATTAAGCTAATCATTAATAATTGCCACTCCACCCGATCTGGCCGGAACAGTTGGCGAACTAGAGGTGACCGCCAATGTTGAGAAGACCAACTTTTCATTATTTTATCTACCCCAGAACCGGCTTTTTCAGCAGCCCCTATCATCATGAACATAGTCTGCAGGGACTTATTTCTGCATTCACTGACATTTCCACGCAAAAGTTGTTCAAGAGAAATTAAAAGGGTGCCTGGATTTGAAAAAACAAAGTGGTCTGGAAATTTTTCAATAATAATTCCACCCGTTCCATAATAATCAGCATGAATTAATGCATTAACTAAAGTTTCACGTATTGCTGCATGAACTTCAGTCTCTCCAGCGCGGAACAGTGCCTCATCTAAATGAAATGGTAACTTTATATCAGCAGCTAATCGCTGAATCACTCGTAAATAAAATTGAAATAAGTTCGCATGCCAAGTTCCATCTATGGTCAAACGATCTGTCCAACGAATAGCTGGGTCATTTAAAAGTTTTTCTCTGTAATCTACATGATAATTAGGAACCGCATCACGAATTGCACCATCTTGTCCAAACATGAGAAGTCCCGCCAATGTTAATCCTTCTCGTTCTGTTTTACGATCGCGCCGCCAACCATTTAGCTTAGTTAATAATCCTTTGTCATCCTCACTTAACCAGGGATGAATTGGTTTGTGAGAAGCCAAACGCTGGCGATATTGCTGTAAACTTGTTATATCCAAATCATCAAACTTAAAGTTGTCTAATATTCGACTATCCGCTGGCTCTTCAGCCCGATCTGAAAGCATTCGACTCACTTCTTGTTCAGTACAATGGTAATCTCCTTCATGCGTTCGGCGATAAGTGCCTGTCAAAGGATTTTGATTAAGGTAAATAGGTCGCTGATAGCGACTGGCTTGTGGCACCCTAATTGCAAGAATCTGGACTGAAGCACATGACAATTCAACAACATCTGCATTAGTGAGCAAATTAGCGCTGACTTTGCCACGATTATTTATAACATCCCAGAAATTTTTTTTAATTTTAGCCGGCTCAAGAACGCCACTGACTGCCCCATCATCTTCAACTCCTAATAAAATAATACCCCCTTGAGTATTCGCCATTGCGCTATAAGTTTCCCATAAACTTTTAGGTATTCCTCCTTTCGCGGATTTAAATTCTAGATGCTCACCTTCCTCCCAATTCAAGCGAGCTATAATTTCCAATGGATTAATTATTTTGTTTATTCCCATGAAATAGACTCCTATCAACCAATCATTTGTTCACAAACTAATTTGCTAATTTTCAGCTCCTACAACTGATAACATCTTATCACCAGTTAGATTTAAAGATAACTTCAATCAGCCAAAAAAACATAGACTTTCAGACAAAATTACATATAATATTCAGCCTAAAATTAGATATCAGTATTGGAGAGAGCGCGTGGATAAAAAAGACACCAGAGAAACAATCAACCAAAGTTTCGGGTTGATTCAAACCAGTTTATCAACATCAATAACTGAATCAAAAGATAAAAAATTTTCACCGTCACCCACTATCTTACCCACCCCTGCTGCACCTTCAATAAAAGAATTACAACAATTCATATCCTCGACTAAAGATCGCAATATAGGCAAACCTTATGAACTCTGGTTGGAAAAAAATGCTGAAACTCCTAGACTAAGAATACTCAGCATTAGCAATACACTGGCATTAATCCAGCAAGATACCGGATATTTTGGAAAACTGCCCAAAACACAACTAGCAAACTATGTAGCAGATCTCCTACAATTACTTGAAAAAACTGTCGCCCCTTTATCTACATACTCCCCAATCGATGAACAAACCATACGCATTATCCTATCTAGTTTAGACTGTTTAACCAACCTTCCTTCTACAACAACGCTAGCTATCACAAGAACATCTGCTTGCTTACTAACGAATTTGTGTCGCATCGCTGATAACTTTCAACTCTCCGATTGCTTGTCGAATACAAGCATCAATGCTCTATTAAAACTACTGGAAAAATCAATATTCACTGATAACGCCGGAACTTTTCAACAGATACTCAGCAAACTAAAATACTTAATAGAAATTTCAGCAATTCAAGATGATGACTTATTGGATTTTAAATCAATATTTTTTATCCTGCGGCAAACCCTACAGGCCACTAATGAGCCACAAATATTATCAGAAGTTGTGTTCGTGGCAAAAACACTTATCCATTATAAACCTGCTAGTATCGACACTGATTTTAAGTTATTCCGTCCCGCAATACACAACTTATTAGAAACCTGTAAACAACCCACAAAATCTAAAGGTGATAGCAAAAACAATTTATCTGAAGACAATAAAGCTAAAGCGATTGGCAAAATTTTGTTGAATTTAGGCGCAATTAATAAAGGGCAACTATTATATGCGCAGCTAACAGAGGAAGATTTTCAAGTATTTGACGAGTTGCTTGAACAGTTATTTCTAGTAACCCAAAAGAAAAATCTTGATAGAGAATCAAGCTGGCATATCGTCCATGCTTTATTAGGTGCCGTGTGGCTAGGACAGCCGAAGTTAGGCAAAGACAGTAAGGATATATCCAAAAAATTAGCAGACCAGGTAGAAACTTATATTAGTGCTGAAAAAAACCAGGCTGTTTTTTCGTATCGTGAGTTTTTAAAATTAACTAATCAATTGATTTATCACCACTATGCTAGAAGAGAAAAACCGTCATCTTGGCCGCTTGTGCTACAAACAGCTATAAAAAAACAACGTCCTTTAATAAAAAATATGACTGTTTTAATGCAAGGGGTTAGAGACAGGTTAGCTGACATCAAAAAATCTCCGAAGAAATACCAGAAATTTACCGTTTCATTCATAGATCCTGAATTTGGATTTGGACCATTTTTTGTTGATATTTTTTTAAAAGTAATTACGCCACATCAGCATAAAAATTTACGCTTATCCATTGAAGATAATGGCAGCACGCATGAAGGTATTATTGCAGCAGGCAAAGATTTTCTACGCACTTGTTTAATTAAATTAAATGATGATGCTGATGAAATAGTCGATATTGACACTTGGCAACACAGCTTTAGTATTGATGATGTTATGGACAAAATAGAACAGACAGTTTCTAAATATGATAAAGCCGATATAATTTCATTGACTGAGAAAAATGAAAAGCGACAAAGATTATGCCATCTTATTGTTCCGTATTTATCACAAGCTAAAGAGCTTGAAGTATTGGACAGCTTTACTACTTCACCAATACCTATTTTAAACTCTACCTCTGGAGCATCAACTGCCTCATCATCTGCCTCTTCAGTATCGTCTTCGCAGACATCCCTAGCTTCCGAAGCAGCTATATCTAAAAAAGAAACTCCCAAACAACCAAACAAAGATAAAATTTATAAAAGCAAAACAAAACCACCTCGTGAGAAAAAGTCTAAAAAGAAAAAAATTGTTACCGATCAACCTCGCACCGCTACTAGCGTAGAACCCACAGTTCCCCCCTCACCAGAAGATAAAAAGCGAACATTTCAAACGATTAAAGACTACTCTCTGGGTGTTATTAATTTCCGCAAACCAGATCCAAAAATTAGCGATCTAAACCCTAAACAGGCATTACAACTTTATCTTAAATCTCACCGAAGTTTACAGCGAATATTTAATTTAGCACGCCAAGATGATCCTGCAGCACAAAAAACGTTAGGGGATTTATATACACATGGATTAGTTAATTTAAAACCAGATAAAAAAGCAGCAGCTGCGTGGTATAGATTGGCAGCAGAACAAGAATATCCTCCAGCACAGTATAATTTAGCAATATGCTACTATCATGGTTATGGCGTAGAACAAGACCGGAAAGAAGCATTTACCTGGTGTAAAGAAGCTGCAGAAAACAATTTTTCTCAAGCCCAATTCGACTTAGGATTATTTTATCAACAAGGAGAAGGTGCTTCTAAAAATGATAAAGAGGCCATTGCCTGGCTGACTAAAGCTGCAGAACAAAATAATCCCGATGCGCAATTTGAATTAGGAAACCATTATTTTTTTAAGCAGGGAGTTGAACAAAATCTTCCGCTAGCGCTGGAACTTTATCGAAAAGCCGCGGCACAAGGTCTTCCACTCGCTGAATTTTATTTAGGGTTTTGTTATTATTACGGGAAAGGGGTTAATAAAAATTTCGAAACTGCTATCATTCATCTTCAAAAATCCGTAGAGCAAGGTTGTTCACTTGGATTTGATCTTTTGGGACTTTGTTATCGAGAAAAAAAGGATTTTAACACCGCATTTAAATTCTTTAAACAAGGCGCTGCTCAAAATAATGCCTGGTCACAATTGTATTTGGCTGGGTGTTATGAAGAAGCTCAAGGTACCGATCAAGATCTTAATGCTGCATTTTATTGGAATAATGAAGCAGCAAAGCTCGGTTTAATAGAGGCACAGTACAAGGTGGGTGTTTTTTATTTGCATGGAATTGGTACACCAAAAGATGAAAAAACCGGTTTTAACTGCTTAAAAAAACTGGCCGATCAACATTGCCCTGAGGCCGAATGCGAAATAGCACTTTGTTATCGTGACGGGAAAGGCACTCAAGTAGATATTTCCTTAGCATTCGACTATTTAAAGCGCGCTGCTGAAAAAAATTTCCCTAAGGCACAATCTAATTTAGCAACTTGTTATATGTGGGGACTAGGTACCCCAATAAACGAAAAGCTCGCATTTACTAATTTTCAAAAAGCTGCAAAAGGAGGAATACTCGAAGCACAAATTGGTTTAGCCATCTGCTATTTTAATGGAGAAGGCGTTGGAACAAATCGATTGCTTGCAGCTGAATCGCTTACGAAAGGGATAGCAAGACCTTCAACATTGTCAAAAACTATGGGACAACAGTTAAAAACCCAAATATTGACCCAACTGGAAACTAAAGCCAAATCAAATCCAATAATACAATACGAGCTAGGCATGCTATATGAGCGAGGTTGGTTAGTTGAAAAAGACACCTCCATAGCGATTTCTTGGTATCAAAAAGCAGCAGGGCAGAATCATTCAGAAGCAAGAAAACGCTGCGCTGTCCTAACTCAGCTTTCTACACCGAAAGATAAAACATTACCACGCCTAGCCAGAGATACACCTATTCATAACAGACCCAAAGCACCCGATAAAAAAGATTTATTTACTGATTTACTTCAAGCTGCACAGCAAGGTAATGCAAATGCACAGTGTGAGTTGGCGTGTTGTTATTATAAAGGAGAAAACACCAAGATAGATTTATTAAAAGCTCTTGAGTGGTTTCACCAGGCAATTCAACACCCCAGTGAAATACGCCCTAACTTACAACAGAAAAGTGAAATCTATATCGGGGAAATACTATCAAGGATAAATCAGGGAGTACATGAGGACGACCGCGAATCACTCTATATATGCGGCATAACACAAGAAAAGGGTTGGTTCACTCAAAAAGATGAATCATTCGCTTTAGAACTGTATCAAGCCGCAGCAGAAAAAGGACATAAGGAGGCTGAAAAGTGTTTAAACAATTTAATTGGGAAAACATCAGCTACTATAGGAAAATAATACGCTAAAGAAGCTTCACCCCCTTTGAAAAAGGGGGTGAGAACTGCCCCACTTTAATTTTAATCCAATCCCATTGCATAACGCATCAAATAATTTTTTATTAAAGGTAGCTTTTGCGTGAAAGCAAAACCCAGGCTGCGCAGATGACGTAAGACTTCTTGTTGGTTACCAAACAATTGCTTGAATCCAGCCATCGCAGTCATCATTAAAGCGTTTTCACTTTTGCGTGCGCGCTCATAGCGCCGCAAGGTGCTGATACCACCGATATCACGCTGCAATTGTAATGCAGTTTTAAGTGTTTCCGTCAAACAACGTGCATCAGCAAGACCTAGGTTTATGCCCTGGCCTGCTAAAGGATGCAAGGTGTGTGCCGCATCACCGCACAGTACGATGCGGGGTTTTATATAGCGCTCGGCGTGTTTTTGCGTTAAAAGAAATACTTGACGTTTATCCAACACTTGCACATCGCCGAACTGATATTCTATGGCCTGCGTCAAGGCTTTATTAAATGCGGTATCATCGAGTTGCTGCAAATGATTAGCATGCGTTGTGGCGGTAGACCAGACAATAGAAACCCAATGTGGATCGGCAAGCGGTAAAAATGCTAAGACACCCTGCTTTAAAAAACGTTGCCAAGCAGTATTTTGGTGCGTCTGCTGAAGATGTACTGTGGTGACAATGGCGCTTTGTTGATAGGGTTTACTCTTTACCGATAATTTTGCTTGTTGTGCTACCCAAGAGTCTGCACCATCTGCTCCAACCAAAAGCGGTGCACTCAAATAATCACCATTTTCCAATCTGATGGCTACTTGATCGTTGCTCTCAAATAAACTGGCAGTCTGCGCTTTGGGAAATAATTGTACTTGTGGTTGATGCTTTAGATATTGCCATAAGCTACTTCGCATGACGCTGTGTTCGACGATATGACCTAAATAGGGCTGACCGAGTTCAGTGCAGCTGAAATGGATTTTTGCTGGGCTGTTGGCGTCCCATACTTGCATTTCTTGGTAACTGGCAGCGCGTAATGCGTTGATGGTGTTCCACAAATCTAGAGAACTAAAAACGGCTTGTGAGGCGTGATTCAGTGCACTCACTCGTTTATCATAAGGCTGTGGTAATTGGAAATGCTCAGATGGTGCGCCTTGCTGGTCAATAACGGCTATTTTTAGGTTGGTTTTTGCCAAAAGTCCGGCTAATGCTAATCCGACAATACCGCCGCCAACAATAATGACATCAAAATCGGAATTTTGGGTTGGCATGGGGTTTCCTTTAATGGGATTAAAACCTACTGCCCTTTTTTCATGGTAAATCCCAAAGCCTGCAAACGTTTTTCAATAGGCGGATGCGTGGAAAAAAGGTCAGCTAATGATCGGGTGCTGGCGATACCTGCTTCTAGTGGATCGTACAAATAAGCTTGTCTGCGTATGGATTCATGGGCAGTGGCTTGAGAAGCCGCGCTGTAATTATCCGCATTTTGTTGATAATCACCTTGAATTTTTAATAATGCCCGCGCCAAGGGTTCATTGTCACGGGTTAACTCCACACAACCGGCATCCGCCATATACTCGCGGGTGCGGCTTAAATATAACATCAACAGTATCGTAGCCAACGGCAATACCCAACGTAAAATCAAAATGATAAATAACAGCTGGTTACGCGAACGGCCATTGCCTTCTTCATCGGAGCGGCGGCCGCTGAATATTGCGTTATAAAACAAAATATCCAACACGATCAAGGTTAAATTACTTAATACAGAAGCCATCAAGGTCAATTTGATATCCATATGGCGGATGTGACTTAATTCATGCGCCATAACCGCTTGTAATTCGCTTCGGTCTAATTTTTCAATCAAGCCGCGGGTAATGGCCACCATCGCCGATTTTTCACTATAACCACTGGCAAAAGCATTCATATAATCGGCTTCTATCAAATACACCTTGGGCATAAATCGTAAGCCGGCTGCGACTTTCATTTCTTCAACCACATTGTATAACTGTAATTCCTGCGTGGATTTGGCGCTTTCGGGGGTGATTTCACGATACTCGGTTCCGAGCAGCATGAGTTTGTCATGGAAACTGAAGGTGACAAATAAAGAAACCAAGGCCACCAGCAACGTGATTAATGTGACTTTTGGGAAGAGTTGAAAAGTAATCAATGCGAAAAATAATTGCGACAATGTCGCCTGGGGATAACTTCCAGCATAAATATACATATCCACCAATAAACCAATACAAATATAAATCAAAATAAATGTCGCAATCACTAGGCGCGTGCGGCGCGAATTGTGTTTTAATGCTGAACGCCAATCTGCCGCCTGCTCTGTGTATGGGTCTAACGGTTTGTTGGGTGGAGAAGTCGTCATAAAATGTTACTGTTTGGTTTCATCGGAAGATTTCGGCGCTTCTGGCGTTTGTCCTTCCAATTTGACGGTGTAACTTTCTTTGGCGGTTACTTGATCCTGGGTTAATTGCCAATAATCAAAATTAAAATCCAGTTTGCCTTTGAATAGGGAGACGATCATAGCGGCAAAAAAGGATTTTTTATCGGCGTTATAGCGTTCTATGCTATCGTTTAGCGCCTGTTTGGAATAGGCGAGTTTGTTTTCGGTGTTGACGATTTCTTCTTGTAATTGCAAGGCGTTTTCATTGGCTTTAAGGTTAGGGTATTGCTCAAACACCAGATTTAAACCGCCTACGGCCTGGGATATTTTATTTTCTGCTTCCATACGGGTTTTTTCATCGCCCTGTAGATGTGCCTGCTGCGCCTGATTACGCAAAGCGACGACATCTTTTAATGTGCTCTGTTCGTAATTCATATAATTTTTTACGACGTTGATTAGCGATTCGAAAACTTTGAAGCGCCGGTCTAATTGAATATCAATTTGCTTTTGATTGTTTTTTACCGCTTCAATTAAAGCAATCAAGCGGTTATAGGTTGCAACCACAAACGCGATGATTAAAAGAACTATAATTAATATGATAATAAATAGGCTCATTAGATTGCCCTCTTGGGGTAAATTAAGACAAAAGTATTTATAGTATAGCAGTGTATTCTCTTCTTGCCTAAAAATAGCCATGGCCTTTTTCCTTCTCCCACAAGGGGAGAAGGGGGAAAAAATCCCACTTCAGTAATGCTGTTTCACCGCAAAATTATATAACACATTTTTCTTCACCCCAGTAATTTTCGCTGTCAGTAGAGCCGCCTGTTTCAGCGGTAACTCATCGCATAATAGCGCTAAAATACGTTGTGCTTCCTGGGGAATTTCCGAATTTTTTTCTAGTGAAGCCCCTTCTACCAACACCACAAACTCACCTTTTTGATGATAAGGATCTGCCTTTAGCCAATTATAAACTTCAGCTGCAGTGCCTGCAAAAAACGTCTCAAAGGTTTTGGTTAACTCCTTAACCAGTACAATACGCCGTTTTTCCTCAAATATTCCCATAATATCCTGCAGCAGTTTCAAAATCCGATGCGGGGCTTCATAAAATATCAACGTGGCTGGTTGGGTTCTTAGTGATTCTAAGCGCTGTTTACGTTCACCAGCTTTGCTAGATAAAAATCCTGCAAAAATAAAGCTCTCAGTTGGCAGGCCAGCGGCGCTTAAGGCTGCGATCGCTGCACAACAGCCGGGTATGGGGGTTACAGTCATAGCCGCGGCACGAACGGCTTGTACTAATAAATAGCCAGGATCACTGATTAATGGTGTACCGGCATCGCTGATTAGGGCAATGTTATTCCCTTGTTCAAGTCGCGACAACAATAAGCCTATGCGTTTGGATTCATTGAATTCATGCAAAGATATCAAGGGGGTATTGATGTGGTAGTGCTGGAGTAATGCTTGACTATGGCGCGTATCTTCGGCAGCGATGAGATCAACGGCGTTTAGCACTTCGAGGGCACGTTGCGTGATGTCTCTTAAGTTGCCTATGGGCGTTGCGACAATATAAAGGGTGCCACGTTGGTTAGATTTTTGCATACTGAATTAGATAATAGCTTACTTGCCCAGCTTTTTGCTGACGCAATATGTTCCAATTGGACGGGATAGGTAAAGGTTGCAGTTCACATTCCGCTTCAATGTAAATCAAAGCACCTGGGGTTAAACATTGGCTGATTTCCAATAACTGGCAGCATAGTGGTATCCAACCTTGGTGGAAGGGAGGATCTAAGAAGACGATGTCAAATTGGCGGTTTTGTAAAATGCTTACTTGTGGTTCGATGCGTTGACAAAAAATCTCGGCCAGTGCTTCAGCTGCCAATAATTTAGCATTTGTATGTAATTGCGCCACAACCTGGGCTGACTGTTCAACCATCACTACCGAATGGGCACCTCGCGACAATGCTTCAAAACCCAAGGCACCACTGCCGGCAAATAAATCTAAGCATTTTGCATTATGAATGTGAGGGGCCAACCAGTTAAACAAAGTTTCGCGTACGCGATTCGGGGTAGGGCGGAGGCCTGCCACATTGGGGAAGGTTATTTTTCGACTTCGCCACTTGCCACCGATAATGCGAACTTGGCTGGTAGCATTTTTTGAGTTAGTTACAAATTTATTATTCAACTATGCCTTGTTTGGAAGAATTAGCTATCGCAGAATCCATAAGCCCACCGACTGTTACTGTCACCATATTATTAGGCTGAAGATGCTTCTGATAAGCCTCACGTACCTGATTGACGGTTACAGCATCGACTTTTGCACGGTAAGTATCTAAATAATCCAGCGGCAAATGGTAGAAAACCATATAAGACAATTGATCTAAAATATCGGAATTACTATCCAAGCTTAAAGGGAAACTACCAATAATGTTTTTCTTGGCATCAGCTAATTGTTGCTCGGTCGGTCCCTGCTGTATAAATTGATCGACAATTTGCCGTGCTAGGTTGATGGCATTTTGTGCTTCTGCATTACGGGTTTGCAAGAACACGGCAAACGGCCCACCTGCCTGCAACGGTGAAAATACGCTGGTTACCGTATAAGCCCAACCGTGCTGAGATCTGATTTGCTTAGATAATTCAGAAACTAAGGGATCAGAGCCTAAAACGAAATTACCTACCGTCAAAGGAAAATAATCAGGGTCTTGCGGTGTAATCCCAACTTGGCCCAGTAAAACTGTGGTTTGTTGTGCTGGGAAATCAATGGCCTTTTGTTGGGCTATTGTTACTTGTTTAGCTGGCAGTAACGGATTTGCGGGTTGTCCGGGGGGTAATCCTTGCGTCACCTGATTGGCAATTTCCCGCGCTTTATCAGTACTCAAGTCACCCACCATCACTATCACTGCATTTTTGGCAACATAATACTGTTGATAAAATTGCTGAACATCAGCTCGTGTCAGTGTTTGGACTGACTCCTCCGAGCCCAATATACTGTGACCATAAGGTTGGTCACCATACAATAATTTTACAAAGGCCTTTTTCGCAATGGTATCTGGCGATTGCCGCTCTTCTTGTAAAGATATCAGCACCTGGTTTTTTATACGTTGTACTGCGTCTTCAGGAAAATTTGGTGCAGTTAATACTTGGGTAAAAGTATTAATAGCTGGTTCTAAAAATTTTGGATCAGTCAAGCTGCGTAATCCTATACCCCCCATATCTCGGTCTAATGTTGTCCGGTAAATTACGCCTACATTATCAAATTGTTGCGAAATCTGGTCGGCTGTTAAATTGGCAGTACCCTCATCTAATAATGAGTTGGTTAATTTCGCAAGTCCTGGCTTTATGCCATCACGTGAAGCGCCTGCATTAAACAAAACTAAAATATCCACCATAGGTAATTGTGGAGTTGCCACAAAATAAACAGGAGTTCCCTGTGAAGTTTGCCAATGTTGAATATTTAATATTGAGGTGCTCCCAACTTCCGGCTGAGCAGTCGCTGTAGTTGATTTAGGTTGCGTCATAGATAAAGTCGCCTGGATATTTGTGATTAAACCAAAGCAGCTAATTAGCAGAATTATAAAATTTTTACGAAAATTCATCTAACGCTCCCATGATTCTTAATGTACATACTTTGCTCCCTCAATCATGGGAGGTGGTGGGGAAGGCTGATTTTTCGGCAAAGGCAGCGGTTGCAGTTCGGCTACCGTCATGTTTTCAGGAACTAGATAGCGGCTCGCTACGGCTTGCACATCATTTGGTGTCACGGCAGAGATATGTTGAATAAAATCCTCTTTTAATTTCCAAGGCAAGCCTACGGCTTCCAACGAGCCTATATCTTCAGCTTGGCTCTCTATGGAATCTTGCGAGAAGACCTTATTAGCAATCACGCCAGCTTTCACTCTTTCTAGTTCATCTGTAGCAACTTTGGAGGTTTGTAATTTTTTGATTTCATTGAATAAAGCTGTTTTTAACTCGGCTATGGTATGACCTGGCGCTGGTGTACCGCTTAGTATCAACAGATCCGAAAGACGCGAATAAGGTGAGTAAGAAGCATTTGCTTGTGCGGCAATTTGCTGACCACGCACTAAGTCTTTGTTCAGGCGTGTACTACTGCCGCCATCCAAAATAGCAGCAATCACTGCCAGGACATAAGCGTCATTGGATTGGCCTTGGGTTTTAATCACTGGTACATTGTATCCGATAGCCAGCAAGGGCAGTTCGGCAGGGAATTTGACTACGAGATTGCGTTCCCCTGGAGTTGGGATTTCCGCTTCGGGTTTCACAACAGGTAATTGACTGGCTGGCAATGAACCAAAATATTTGAGCGCTAACTGATGTACTGCTTCAGGATTGACATCTCCGACTACGACTAAAATGGCGTTATTGGGCGCATACCAATTTTGATACCAACGACGCACGTCATCTACGGTTAAGTGTTGCAGATCATTCATCCAACCGATGGTTAAATGATGATAAGGTGAGGCGACATGGGCTTGTGCCATAAACAGTTCATAGAGTTTCATCTGAGGATCATCATCGACACGCATGCGCCGTTCTTCCATGACTACTTGAATTTCTTTTGCAAATTGGGCAGGGTCAAGGGAGAGGTTTCGCATGCGATCAGCTTCGAGTTCAAAACTGAGCGGCAGTTTATCTTTGGCCATAATTTCGTAATATGCCGTAAAATCATTGGCAGTAAATGCATTCATTTGACCGCCGTTTGCCGCGATAATTTCTGCAAATTTACCGGGACCATATTTGGGCGTGCCCTTGAACATCATGTGTTCTAAAGCGTGGGAGATGCCAGTAATCCCGTTTGGTTCATAGCCAGATCCCACTTTGTACCACACCTGCGTTACGGCAACAGGGGCGCGATGATCTTCCTGAACGAATAATTGCAATCCATTGGGGAGCTGATAAAAAGCTACGTCATTAGCTGATGCGAGTGTTGGCAATATAATCAATAAAATAACCCGGAATAAACGAGACACGGAAAAAGTCCATAGATTTGATGAGATGGAAAAGTATACTGGTTAGAATTCAGGGGTGCAATCATTGCGATCACTAACTTGAGTGCGCTCTGCCTGATATCCCGTTATAATCACCCTTCATAAAAATCTCTCTTCCCCATTCTGGAAATCACATGTTCGGGTTCAAAAAAAACAAAATACCTCCTGTCAATGAAGAACAACTGACGCCTGCCCCTTTGGAAAAACCAAAATCCGGTTTATTTAGCGCCCTAGGACGCGGTTTAAAACGCACCAGTGCACAATTTACCGAAGGTTTAGCAGCATTGGTCTTGGGTAAAAAAGATATTGATGACGATTTGTTGCAGCAGTTAGAAACTTATTTACTGGTGGCGGATGTCGGTGTTCAAGCCACAACGCGCATTATTACCGATATGACCGGGCGAGTGCGACGTAAAGAATTGGCTAATTCTTCAGCATTACTTGCAGCGCTACAGCAAGCACTAGCCGACATTCTAATTCCCTGCAATACGGCATGGGATATTCCCGACACTATTAAGCCTTATGTCATTTTAATGGTCGGCGTCAATGGCGCAGGAAAAACTACAACGATTGGTAAGTTGGCCAATCAATTACAACGACAAGGGAAATCAGTATTACTCGCTGCGGGCGATACTTTTCGCGCGGCTGCAGTTGAACAGTTACAAATATGGGGTGAACGTAACCATATTCCAGTTATCGCACAACCGACTGGCGCCGATAGCGCCTCAGTGATCTTTGATGCTTTTGCTGCAGCTCGAGCACGCAATATTGATGTCATGATTGCCGATACCGCAGGACGCTTGCATACGCAAAGCCATCTCATGGAAGAGTTGAAAAAAATTAAACGCGTATTGGGTAAATCTGATAATAATGCCCCGCATGAAACGATGCTGGTGCTAGATGCCGGTATTGGCCAGAATGCATTGCGGCAAGCTGCGCAATTTAATGAAGCGGTTAAACTGAACAGTTTGGTTATTACTAAACTTGATGGTACCGCAAAGGGCGGTGTAATTTTTTCTCTGGCGGAAAACTTAAAGCTGCCAATTCGTTTTATTGGCGTTGGCGAGGGGATTGACGATCTGCAACCGTTTGACGCTAATGCTTTTGTTAAAGCACTATTTCCAGCAGAAAACCTATGATTCATTTTAATCATGTCAGTAAATATTACCCAACCGGCCAGCAAGCACTCAATCAGGTGAATTTTCAGCTGGCAAAGGGCGAAATGGCATTTTTAACTGGACATTCCGGCGCCGGCAAAAGCACCTTGCTTAAATTAATCCTGCTGTTGGAGAGGGCAACGCAGGGGCAAGTCTTTATTTCGGGTAAAAATCTTGCCGAGTTATCCGAGCGGCATATTCCACAATTGCGCCAAAATATTGGCGTGATTTTTCAGAACCCGCATTTACTGATGTCACGCACTGTATTTGATAATGTGGCATTACCGCTAGTCATTGCCGGCAATACCATGGAGGAAATCCAAAGACGCGTGCGCGCTGCCTTAGACAAAGTGGGATTGCTGGACAAGCTTAAGCTGTATCCAATGAGTTTGTCGGCTGGAGAACAGCAGCGCGTGAGCATTGCTCGAGCTATCGTGAATAAACCTTCCCTGTTGTTGGCCGATGAACCCACTGGCAATCTCGATCCAGTGCTGGCAGCGGAAATCATGCAACTATTTGTCGCATTTAATCAGGTGGGAGTAACGGTTTTAATCGCTACCCATGATCTGGCATTGGTGGCTGCAATGTCTTATCGAATTCTGACTTTGAAACAGGGGCGATTGACTGGAGCACAGTAACTCCCTACTTACAGGATCATCATCATGTCCGCCACACGCCAACGACTATCAAATACCAAGCTGCAAAAAACTAACAAAACCGTCACTAAACCTTCAAAAAACAAAATTTCACCGTATATACGTCGTTTTTTCCGACTCTATGGCAGCCGTCACATGCAGGCGGCATTACTCAGCCTGGGTCAAATCGCACGCACGCCAGTGACCAGCGCTATGATTGTGATCGTGATTGGAATCGCGCTAATTTTTCCTACCACCTTACGTATTGTTAAAAAACGTTTCTACTATTACGCAAAATTGGGATGGTCATTCTCCCATTGTTTTGTATCTCAAATCTCAAGTTGATCCGCACGCTGCACAATCATTGGCAAAGCAATTGACCAAAATTTCCGGCATTGAAAAAGTAGATTATGTTTCTCCCGCCCAAGGATTGGCTGATTTTCAACGGCAATCAGGATTCAATCAACTGCTGAGCACGCTTAAAGAAAATCCACTGCCTAGTGTGCTAATAGTCACTCCGCAATTGAAATGGCAGACGTCAAATGCGATGGCATCTTTGTTAGATACCCTGAAGCAATTACCACAAGTGGATATTGCGCAGCTTGATTTAGCCTGGGTTAAAAGGCTAAATGCATTGCTGCAATTGGCAAGCCGCGCCACTTGTGCGCTGGCCATATTATTGAGTCTGGGCATTGTATTTATCATAGGCAGTACAATTCATCTTGCCACCCTACGCCATCGTGATGAAATCTTTGTGTATCAATTGGTTGGAGCCAGCAACGCGTTTATCCGCCGCCCGTTTTTATACACTGGGATGTGGTACGGATTGATTGGCAGTATCATCGCTTGCATCGGGGTTGTGGCATTGTTTATTTGGATTAACGCGCCTACACAGCTATTGGCAAAACTTTATGGTAGTGATTTTGTATTGCATACTTTAAGTGTGAGTGATGGTATTAATTTATTATTGCTGGGGATTGTTCTTGGGTGGCTTGGGTCATGGGTTGCAGTGTATCGGCATTTAAGGTGAGCGGTATAATTTTCACCTCTTAGGGGCAGAGGTGAAAACGTATAAAAAGGATAATCTATGACTATGATGATAATTTCTGAAAGATCTGATGCCTGGGCTGAATCCTGGGTAAAAGCCATTCATGCTGTCGATCCTAATATAAAAATTAATATCTGGCCGGATATAGAGGATCCTCTCAGCATAGCATTTGCTGTAGCCTGGGTTTATCCACACGGTGAATTAGCAAAATTCCCAAACTTAAAATGTATTTCATCAGCAGGTGCCGGTGTAGATTTTATTCTCAGTGACCCCAAACTCCCTAAAGACCTAGCCGTTGTTCGCCTGATAGATAAAAATTTAATCCGCGATATGACGCAATATATTGTTTGGGCAGTGTTAAATCATGCGCGCCACTTCGACTTTTATTCACAATCACAAACGCGGAAATTATGGGCGCCGCGCAGCTTAACCCAACAACCTAAAATCGGCATCATGGGCTCTGGACAACTCGGCAGCGATGCGGCCATTAAATTGACCCAACTTGGCTTCCAGGTATCTACCTTTAGCCAATCTCCACAAACCCTGCCCGATATCACACATTTCTATGGCAAAAATCAGCTAAACGCTTTTTTATCGCGCATAAATATTTTAATATGTCTATTACCGCTGACTCCGGACACCCGGCATATTCTGAACCGGGAACTTTTTGGGCAATTGCCACCTGGTGCTTATTTAATTAATGTCGCAAGAGGCCATCATCTGGTGGAGGCAGACTTAATTGCTGCCATTGAAAGCAACCAATTATCTGGCGCGTGCCTGGATGTATTTGCCACCGAACCGCTGCCTACAAGCAGTCCATTGTGGAAAGAGGCACATGTTATTATTACTCCACACATTGCCAGTACAACGGACACGCATTCCGTAGCACCGCAAATAGTCGAAAATTACCGGCGTGTAATGGCAGGACAGCCGCTATTAAATCTAGTCAACAGGGAGAAAGGCTATTAAAAACTTCACTCAACGTTTGTTTAAAAACCTCATCTGTTTAATCAGTTTGGTTATGGCTTGTGGCTTAAGTCAGGCGCAAGTCGTCAAAAACTTCCCCATCACCGGCACATCTGACAGTCCAAAGATTCAGACTTTCGATCGTAATATGGTCAATTTCATGAAGCGCTGGAATCTACCTGGCGCTGCACTGGTGGTCATGAAAAATGGTAAGGTTACAACGGCACGCGGCTATGGTTGGGCGGATATGCAATCACGTACAGAAGTAATGCCAAATGATTTATTTCGCATTGCCAGTACTTCCAAAACTTTTACCGCAGTGACAGTGCTAAAATTAATTCAAGAAGGAAAACTCAATCTGAATGATAAAGTTTTCGACATTTTAAATGATTTAAAGCCTTTAAATGGACGCAGTATCAATCCACAAATTTATCAGATTACCGTACAAAACTTGTTACAGATGTCCTCGGGCTGGTTTAATCCTGGGGCGGGACATTTCGACCCCATGTTTGGTCCTTGGCCGCAAAATTTTCTTGCGGTACTCTCTCCTGAATTACCTGCCAGCTGCGAAACTACGACCCGCTATATGATGTCTCAGCCCTTAAGACATAAACCTGGAACCACTTATGTCTACTCAAATATGGATTATTGCATTTTAGGTTTAGTGATTAATAAGGTAACCGGCACGCCCTATGGCTACAAAGGCTATGAAAATTATGTGAAGTCGCAAATTCTAGCGCCTATAGGCATACATGATATGGTCATAGGGAGTACACAGCAAAAGTACCGTCTGCCGAATGAAGTGACCTATTACCGCCCACCCGGTGGCATTACTCCGCAAGAATTAGCAAATTCTTTTTATCTTCCCTATTCTAATATGGAAATTTTACGTAAAAACTTTGGTAATGGTGGTTGGCTAGCCTCTGCCTATGACTTGGCAACCTTTATTCAAGCATTAAAGCATTTTCAAATTTTAAATAGCCGCTATTTAGGCATCATGCAAACTAAGCCTGCTTTTGTACCCAAAAACAAAATGACTTATTACACAATGGGCGGCATTATTTCCAACCTACCGGGTGAAACGGATTGGATTCAAACCGGTAGTTTCACAGGTACTAATGCTTTTATTTTATCGCGGCCGGATGATACTACGATAGCGGTGATATTCAATTCACGACCCAATGCTTATGCGTTTTTATCGAGAACTCGACCGGAGTTGAAACGGTTATTGATGAATAGTGGACTCTAAATAATTTTTCTCAAATAGCCTTGGCATTTTCCCTTCTCCCCTTGTGGGAGAAGGGAAAAAGTCACGGCTGTTAGAGGAAAAAAATTCACCTATTGCAATTCCCCCAAGAATTTCTTATGCTAATAACATTCATCTTTCATGAGCCTTAATTATGAGCGAATCACTGCAACACGTAACCGACGATGCCTTTGACGAACAAGTTCTTAAATCCTCGACTCCCGTTCTAGTCGATTTCTGGGCTGAATGGTGCGGTCCCTGTAAAATGATAGGACCGGTATTAGAGGAAGTCGCCAAAGAATATACTGATAAGCTCAAAATAGTTAAAATAAATGTGGACGAAAACTCCAAAACTCCGGCAAAATATGGAATAAGAGGTATACCTAGCTTACTTTTATTTAAAGATGGTAATATGGTTTCTATGAAAGTAGGCGCATTGTCTAAATCGCAATTAACCGCTTTTTTAGATGACCACCTCTGATTTTTTACAGGGATCTAAGTAAAAAACATGCGCTTGAATTTATATTTTAATAGATGCTTGCGTTTTAAGTTAAATGGATTTAAAATTTTTCATATATTTCGTGACAAATTCATTTCCCCTGTATTAAAGCCATCCGGCAAATTTTCCCTTAGGGTTTAAGCATTCAACTATTCGATTGGATAGTTGAATTTCGGTATGCGTTTAATGCCGGTGTCATTAATTCATTTTTAAAAACTCAGAGCTTAGGGCTGTCATTCTGAGCAACCGCTGTCATCCTTCGCTACGCTCAGGATGACAGCAGTTGCTCAAGATGACAGCGCTTACCACTATAAAAGATCATTCACATATAAAACCTTTTACCTTTTCACCATCACTCTAAGAAGCGAACCTATGAATTTAACTGAACTAAAGCAAAAATCTCCCTCTGAACTCATTCATTTAGCCCAAGAAATGGGTATTGAAAACATGGCGCGAACGCGCAAACAAGATATTATCTTCGCTTTGTTAAAAGCCCATGCACAAAGTGGAGAAGATATTTTTGGCGACGGTGTCCTGGAAATACTTCAGGATGGTTTTGGTTTTCTACGCTCCGATGACAGCTCCTATTTAGCTGGACCGGATGATATTTATGTATCACCCAGTCAAATTCGTCGTTTCAATCTACGCACCGGCGATACCGTTTCTGGAAAAATACGTCCTCCCAAAGAAGGCGAACGTTACTTTGCGCTATTACAAGTCAGCGAAATTAATTTCGATAAACCTGAACTGGCTAAAAATAAAATACTTTTTGAAAACTTAACGCCTCTGTTCCCCGATGTACGTATCAAAATGGAACGTGGCAATGGCAGTTCCGAAGACATCACTGCCCGCATCATTGATCTAGTTGCCCCAATAGGCAAAGGCCAACGCGGCCTCATCGTATCACCGCCTAAAGCAGGTAAAACGATGATGTTGCAAAATATCGCTACTTCCATCGCACATAATCACCCTGAATGTTATTTAATCGTATTGTTAATCGATGAACGCCCTGAAGAAGTGACAGAAATGGAACGTTCCGTCAAAGGCGAAGTCATTGCCAGCACCTTTGATGAACCCGCGACGCGCCACGTGCAAGTGGCTGAAATGGTTATCGAAAAAGCCAAACGTTTAGTAGAACATAAACGTGATGTAGTGATTTTATTAGATTCCATCACCCGTTTAGCCCGTGCCTATAACACGGTTATTCCCTCATCAGGAAAAGTGTTAACAGGCGGTGTCGACGCCAATGCGCTACACAGACCAAAACGCTTCTTTGGTGCAGCACGTAATATCGAAGGCGGTGGCAGTTTAACCATTATTGCTACAGCTTTAGTTGAAACTGGCTCGAAAATGGACGATGTCATCTACGAAGAATTTAAAGGTACCGGTAATATGGAAATTCATCTTGACCGGCGCATCGCTGAAAAACGCGTGTTTCCTTCTATCAACATTAACCGTTCCGGTACGCGTCGTGAAGAACTCATCACCAAACCTGATGAACTGCAAAGAATGTGGATTCTGCGTAAAATTTTGCATCCTATGGATGAATTGGCCGCCAGCGAATTTCTCCTAGACAGATTGAAAGTGACTAAAACTAACGAAGAATTCTTCGAGGCTATGAAGCGTTGAGATATGTCGATCTAAGAGATTTCATCCACCAGCTCGAAAATTTGGGTCAGTTACAACGTGTATCTGTAGCAATTGATCCAAAGCTAGAAATCACTGAAGTCTGCGATCGGACCTTGCGTCAGCAAGGTCCGGCTTTGTTATTTGAGAAACCGCTACATTCCAAAATTCCATTGTTAGGAAATCTGTTTGGTACCCCAGAGCGTATCGCCATGGGCATGGGAAAAAGTAGCTTACAGGAAGTTCGCGAGCTAGGTAATTTACTTGCATTTTTATCAGCCCCTGAACCACCACAAAATCTGAAAGAAGCCTGGAAAAGCCTGCCCATTTTAAAAAAAATATTTCACATGTCGGCTAAAGTGGTGAAATCTGCACCTTGTCAGGAATATGTAGTGGAAGGCAATGCAGTGGATTTAGGACAATTTCCTATCCAAACCTGCTGGCCGGATGACGCGGGTCCTTTAATCACTTGGGGTTTAGTCATCAGCAAGGGACCCCATCAAAAACGTCAAAACTTAGGAATTTACCGACAACAAGTCATAGCTCGTAATAAAGTCATCATGCGCTGGCTTGCACATCGTGGCGGTGCATTGGACTATGCAGCCTGGCAACAAGCCCATCCCGGACAGCCTTTTCCTTTGGCTGTCGCACTAGGCACAGATCCTGCGACGCTATTAGCAGCTGTAACACCCATTCCTGATAACCTCTCAGAATATGCTTTTGCCGGTTTACTGCGTGGTAACCGTTCAGAACTGGTTTATTGCAAAACCCATGATTTGCAAGTGCCTGCCAATGCAGAAATCGTGCTGGAGGGTTATATCTATGCGGGAGAAACAGCAGTGGAAGGGCCCTTTGGCGACCACACCGGATATTATAATGAGACCGAGACTTTCCCAGTTTTCACTATAGAGCGCATTACGCATCGTCACCAACCGATTTACCATAGTACCTACACCGGTCGTCCTCCTGATGAGCCTGCATTACTGGGATTAGTACTCAACGAATTATTCATTCCCTTGCTACAAAAACAATTTCCTGAAATTATTGATTTTTACTTACCGCCTGAGGGCTGCTCTTATCGTGTCGCGGTCATTACGATTAAAAAACAATACCCCGGCCATGCCAAACGCGTCATGCTCGGTACCTGGTCGTTTCTGAAACAGTTTATGTATACCAAGTTTATTATTGTCACGGATGATGATATCGACGCCCGTAACTGGCAGGATGTGATTTGGGCGATGAGCACGCGGATGGATCCAGCACGGGATACAGTCATCATTGAAAACACGCCTATTGATTACCTGGATTTTGCTTCACCGGTTTCTGGGCTAGGGTCAAAAATTGGCTTTGATGCTACAAATAAATGGCCGGCAGAAACTCAACGTGTCTGGGGTAAAACCATTTACATGGATCAGGCAGTGAAACAGCGTGTAGATCAGCTTTGGCAGCAGATTTGGAATTAAATGAAAAAACTATCCTCTAACAGCCATGGCTTTTAGAGGAAAGTTACTTCTTCATAAATCTCCTTGACAATCATTACCCACTTTGTCATTGTTTTTTGTTTTAGACGATTCCAGGAACAAAATTCCCCGGAGGTTCCGCAAATCCCATTTAAACAAGCCCCTAACGTCTACGGAGATCAATAAAAATGAGCTTTGTTAAATCCCTGTTTCGCACCAAACCAATGGACAATTACCCTCTACGGCAGACCAGCCTTAGACGTTGTCTCAGTGCATTTGATCTGACATTGATGGGCATTGGCGCCATTGTGGGTGCGGGTATTTTTGTGTTGACAGGTATTGCGGCGGCAACTAAAGCAGGTCCAGCGGTAATTTTCTCTTATATTCTTTCCGGTTTAGCTTGCGGCTTTACCGCATTTGCTTATGCAGAATTATCTTCTAGTATTGGTGGCTGTGGTAGCGCTTATGGTTATTCTTTTGCCGGCCTTGGCGAATTAATTGCCTGGTTGATTGGATGGGATTTACTGCTGGAATATAGCGTCGCTTGTGCGGCAGTGGCTATTGGTTGGTCGGGCTATGTCAGTAATGTGTTTACCGCTATTGGCATTCCTATACCAAAAGCACTAACTACTAACCCATTTGAAGGTGGAATTGTCAATTTACCGGCAATGATTATTATTTTACTGCTCACTTATTTGCTGAGCGCAGGTATTCGCGAGAGCGCTCGTATCAATAAGCTGGTAGTTTTCATTAAGCTCGCAGTGATTGTGCTATTTATTGTATTGGCGGCATTTCATTTCAATCCCAGTGCAAACTGGCATCCATTTTTACCGTTTGGTTTCTCAGGTATCGCCAGCGGTGCGGCATTGGTGTTTTTTGCTTATATTGGCTTTGATGCGGTTTCAACTGCAGCAGAAGAGGCTGTTAATCCGCAGCGTGATTTGCCACGAGGCATTATCGCATCTTTATTGATCTGCACTTTGTTATATATCATCGTGGCGGCATTACTGACTGCCGCAGTTCCCTATACTGAATTGAATGTAAGCTCCCCTATTACTTATGCCTTGTTGAAAATGGGATATAAGTTTGGTGGCGCTATTGTGGCTTTAGGGGCAATTGCCGGACTGTCTACGGTGATTCTGGTGATGTATTATGGTTTGACGCGCATTTTTCTGGCTATGTCTCGTGATGGCTTGTTACCTTCAGTATTAGCAGCGGTGAATGCCAAAACTCAAACGCCAATTCGTATCATTGTGATTGCCGGCATTGTTATGGCTATTGTAGCCGGTTTGACGCCTATCCAGCGTGTTGCGGAGTTAACAAATATTGGTACCTTGGCTGCATTTACTTTGGTCAGTTTAGGGGTATTGGTACTACGTTATACCAAACCGAATATGCCACGTCCTTTCAAAACCCCGCTTAGTCCGATTGTCCCAATATTAGGTATTTTACTGTGCGGCTACTTGATGGCTAGCCTTTCTCCTGTTACCTGGGAAAGTTTTCTAATTTGGACGTTGATTGGCTTAGTGGTTTATTTTGGTTATAGCCGTTCGCGCAGTGTGTTGTCGAAAAAGTCGGGTTTTTGAAATATTGTTAAGGGCCCTCTAGAAATTAGAGATTTTCGTTCAAGACAAGGCGGATTAGATTTTAAACCTGCGTTTATACGGGAATAAATGAGGATTTTAAAATCTAATCCAACGCCGTATTGAGCGAAAAGATCAATTTCTAGAAGTGCCCTTAAGGTTGTATTAAGATTAGCCCTTTAAAATAGCTGTTAGATCGTGTTTTTGATACAAAAACAGCATAGATAGCAGCCGAGGAGAAACGCTATGGTGAATATGACAAATGATTGGCCTACCCAACAAGAAGATATGCAAACTGCTTCTTCTATCGTCGATAAACATTCTGCAAACAATGATGGTGAACCTTTAGGGTTTTTAGAGGTAATTGTTTACCGTGGTGAAAAAGGCAAAGTTGAACTAAAAATGCCTGATTGGATTTTGGAAATTCAATCTTCATTTCGTGAGCAATACGGGCATGAACACGGGCATGCAGTGACTAGTAAGGTGTTAACTAAGCTGTTACTGAAGAATGAAACAGTGCATTAACTTTTTACATAAATAGCGCCGCCCCAAAAGAGCAGGGTGGCGCTATTTTTTATGATTATTTAAATCTATTTGATTGCGATGATGAAGTAGGTTTATCTGCTTCAAGCCCACTATCCTTCGTTTTTATTGGCTTGTCTTCAGGCCGTTTAAAATAATCAAAAATTAATCCTCCTTCCTCTCTTCTTTTAATTTTTAGCGCTGAAGCGTCGTGTGAAAATGTTATCGTGTCATCATCATTTTTTAAGTAATAACCAAAATCACCCGCTTTTTTTATGGTTTTAGTTGATATTGGTTTGGTGGCAATTTTACTATAGTCCCGAATAGTAGAAACCGAATATTCCGATGTTTCTTCCTTTTTTCTTAAATTGAATTCATTATCTTGGCTAGACATAAAAAACCTCTCTCGTATTAAAATTAATAAATTTGTGAAAAGTATAAACAAAATTTATTAAGAATTTATTAGGGAGGCGGAAATGCAATTTACGATTAAATAATAATATTATTTAATTTATTCTTATTTTTATTATTATGTTCCTTTTTTCAGTTGATATATCCGTTTATGTTATTAAAAACATAGACTTATTTAAAAATTCCTTTGTTGGTATTACCTCATTTTCTTGTGGATAGTTTGTTTGTAACTTAAATAGTTCTGAAAGCTATTCCTTTATACTCAAGTTGTTCACAGGATATTGCCAGGTTTTTTATGCAATACCTTTGAATCTTATGTCTGGTTGAAATTTACGGCATTTCCCTGCTAATATGCTATACAATGTGATAAACCATTTACCTCAACCTAGGGGTTAACCTAGTCCTAATAATTCAATCGGGGAGAAAAAATATCATGACGGAATATAACCACATTCTGGTCGCTGTAGAATTAGATACCACTTGTGATGATCTGCCGGTAAAAAGAGCGCTTGATCTGGCCAGACAGTTTAATGCTAAATTAACCCTGATCCATGCAGTAGAGCACATGAGCAGCTATGGCGCAGCTTATGGTATTGCAGCTGGTGCAGATATTGAAGAGATGCTGCTGGATAATGCCAAAGAAGCGATGACTAAACTTGGTGGTAATCTTGGTATTCCTGATAGCCAGCAAGTTATCAAAATCGGACCGGCGAAACTGGTCATATTGGAAGAAGCAGAACAAAATAACGTTGATCTAATTATCGTCGGCAGTCACGGTCGTCACGGCGTGCGTTTATTGCTGGGTTCTACGGCCAATGCAGTATTGCATGGTGCTAAATGCGATGTATTGGCGGTTAGGATTAAGGAAGGGAAATAGGAGCTGTCATTCCCGCGTAGGCGGGAATCCATCCCTTGAGAAGCACACAGTACGTCAGCATTTGCACCTAAATGTACCAGTCAAAGAAGTTTAGCTGATACGTAAGTTAACTGCCTTGCCTAGATGGATTCCCGCCTACGCGGGAATGACAGGCAGGGTGAACAGTTAATGTTTTTTAACGAGGCAAGCATAATAGAAACCATCCATACCCTGCTCTCCTGGTAATATCTGTCTGCCAACAGATTTAGCTAAACCCCAAGAGGCAGTTATTTTTTGTTCCTCCGCAGTCAATTCCTCACGTAAAAAACCAAGTACTACTTCTTCATTTTCTTGCGGTAAAATCGAACAAGTCGCATACAATAGCAAACCACCTGGTTTTAATAATGGCCACAAAGCTATTAGCAACGCCTTTTGTTCTGCGGCTAATGCTGAAATATCTTTGGCTTCGCGCAGCAATTTAATGTCCGAATGGCGGCGGATAACACCTGTTGCTGAACAAGGAGCATCCAGCAGAATTCGGTCAAATAGTTGACCATCCCACCATGTCGTCTGTGCGGCATTGGCGACTTGCCATTGAATTTGTTTAGGTAATTGCAGCCGTTGCCAGTTTTGTATCGCTTTATCTAAGCGTTCTTCATCTTCATCTACCGCCACGAGTGCAGCGATGTTCGGTTGCTGCTCTATGATATGTGCGGTTTTACCACCCGGTGCGGCGCAGGCATCCAGCACCCGCTGTCCAGGCGCCAGCATCAGCAGGCTAGCTGCAAGTTGTGCTGCACTGTCTTGTACAGAACATTGCCCTGCTGCAAAGCCAGGCAAACGGTTGACATCTTGGGGCTCAGTCAGTACGACCCCCTGGGGGGCGAAAGGTACTGCAAAAGCATTAATGCCATGAGCTGCGAGGAGAGTAAGATAATCATCACGACTGATTTGGAGCGCATTGACCCGTAAGCATAAGGGTGGGTGTTGGTTGTTGGCAGTTAATATGCTCTCCCAAGCATCGGGATAGGTTTGTTGAAGCATCTTTATTAGCCAGAGTGGGTGGGCATAGCGGCTCACAGGGTTGGCGTCGAGTTTTGTTTGTAATGTTTCGTGGTTACGCAAGAAATTCCGCAGTACTGCATTGATAAGCCCCGTTGCCCAAGGTTTTTTTAGATCTCTTACTGCATTTACGGTTTCAGTTACTGCTGCATGATCGGGGATGCGCAAGTAAATAATTTGATAAAGACCAATCAATAGTAGGTTACTGACATCGGCGTCCTTGGCTTTAAGCGGTTGTTTCATTAATTCAGATAGTAGTGCTGTCAGACGAAAGTACCAGCGCAGTACGCCATAACAGAGCTCTTTAATCAGCGCGGGCTCGGTTATTTTAGGTTGTTTATCTATTAAAGATAATGCTGAAGTCAGGGAGCGGCCATTTTCAGTGACTTCAGTTAGAATTTTAGTGGCGATGGTGCGTGGATTCATAAAGGGTCTTTGATAATTTTAGGGTTTTTTAGTGAGAATTAAAAAATCTTTGCTCTGTGTCAAAAATACTAAGAAAGCACATCATGCCAATAGAAGCTAGCTTCAAGGGAGTCAATTAGGGCACAATGTTTGTAGGGTAACTGCTCCCGCTTAGATTGTCATTCTCCTTATACCCTATCAGGAAAAAACCACGTGTCAAAATCTCTTTCCGTTTTCTGGCAATATTTATTGCCGCAGCATTGGCTATCACGTTTGATCGGCAAGCTGGCGCATAGTCGTTGGCCTTGGTTAAAAAATCAGCTGATTACACATTTTATACAGCATTATCAGGTTGATATGAGTCAGGCTCTGGAGCCTGACCCTACTCGTTATGCCGATTTCAATGCATTTTTTACCCGCGCATTAAAACCCGGGATACGTCGTATTGATGATGCTCCGTATTCGCTGGTTAGCCCAGTGGATGGTTGCGTAAGCCAGGTAGGAAGAATACAGGCAGGCCGTATCTTTCAAGCGAAAAATTTTTATTTCAGCTTGGTGGAATTGCTTGGCGGGTCTGAAGCGCGTGCTCTACCTTTTTGGAATGGGCATTTTGCTACTTTTTATCTCGCGCCCAAAGATTATCATCGAGTGCACATGCCGGACAGTGGCAAATTGGAAGAAATGGTTTACGTGCCGGGTCGATTGTTTTCCGTCAATCGTCAATCGGTAGAAAATATCTCAGGGATATTTGCGCGTAATGAACGTGTCATCAATATTTTTAATACCTCAAGTGGTGCTATGGCAGTGATATTGGTTGGCGCTATGATTGTCGCCAGTATAAAAACAGTTTGGGCAGGTACGGTCGCACCTGGAATGGGTAGAGAAGTTCAAAGTTGGCGTTATATAGGATCGGATATTCAGCTGAACAAGGGCGAGGAAGTGGGTCAGTTCCAATTAGGCTCAACGGTGATCGTGTTGATGGCTAACAGTGAAATGCGCATGGATACGAGCTTAATCCCGGAACAGCCGATTTTAATGGGACAGCCTATTGGTTTTCTGCCAAATTAAATTTTTTTACTAGGGTATAGATGCTGCCTTCTGGCTTAGTTTCACTTTGTAGTAAATGAATATATTTTACTTTAAATGGTGAAAACTCTGGCAGCGCGTAATCTTCTAGCAGTAATGGCAAAGATATTTTCCCACCGCGAGCTCGGCCTAAGGTGATGTGGGGGAAAAATGGGCGGGGTTCGGGGGTGAATCCTAGGGAAATCAAGGATTGTTCAAGCGTTTGAAACAACTTCGCCAGTTCGAAAGTGATGGGGACTGCTAGAGCAATGATTCTGGGAAATTTTTTGGGAAGCGTCACAAGCTGACCCATAGACAAGGAGAAAGCAGTCAAGTTTTCTATCTGCGATTCGATCAGTTTGATACAGTCAGGAATTTTTTCAATTTTAGTTGCGCCAAGAAAGCGCAATGTGACGTGCAATTTTTCAGACGGAGTCCATTTTATTTGATGGCCGGTTTTATGTTTGTGTAAGGTTTTGATGGTATTTATGAGTTGTATTTGTAGTTCATCACTGAGTGGTATAGCAAAAAATAGGCGTTGGGTGTTAGGGGGCATTTAGCATTCCTCGTGTTATCCCCCTGTTTCAAATGGGGATACTGGTTGTATTGTATAAACAATCTACAACATGTTACCATGCCGCACTTTTAGAGAGTTTATAATAATATAACTAGGGTGCTGGTACGATGAGATATTCTTTCCGATTGCTTGCTTTAAGTCTTTTATTTATTCCTTTCGCACTAGCAAGTGCAAACACACCAACGGCTACTTCTTATAATGACCAATCCTTACCTGTTTCCGTTCTTGATAGCCCAGAATTAATGCCAGAGGTATGGTTGGGTGGTAGTAATAGCAGTGTCTATGGCTTTGTAGCGCATAGCCAATATGCCAATTACTTAAGCCCAGAAGATGCGCTTGCGCTGCAACTCGATTATGGTTCTCGACAATTTCGTATGGGTTTGAGTTGGGCGCATGAATTAAACGAACAACAGCGTTTGAAAATTTCTGTTCAGCATCTTTCACAAGATAATAATTTTGATTTTGTTACTGGGACGGATCACCAGTTTATAGGGCAGAATTCCGCAGGAATTGCTTATGAGTATGCTCTACAAAGGCGCTTTCTCGAAGCCATACATGTCAATGGTTATTATTTTAGCGCTAACAACGGTAACTTGGATAATGTTACTTATATCACACCCGCTGGGAAGTTTGTTGATAATCGGACTTTAATTGGTGGAACAGGGGGCGGTTTAGGTATAGGTCCACGTTGGAAATTGTGGCCTGGCAGTCAGATAGAGATGACACTAGGTTACGATACCGTGAATTTTGATACGCATAACCAGGCTGCTAAAAATAGCTCAGGATTTGGGCAAAATCTCTATTTCACTCAGAGAATTGCTAAGAACCTCGCAGTAGAGCTAACCGTCAGTCGCCGTCAACCTTATAAACAGTATGGCGCCAGTGTTAATTGGGCTTTTTACCAAAAACCTGGCCGGACTTTAGGATTGCAAGTCCAGGCTAGCCATCTAGACAGCAATGTATTACCGGCTGGCAATGAAAATATTGTTGGGCTTAATCTATTTTATCAATGGGGTGGCAATAAAGACCGTGGAAATGCACTTTGCTTTAAAGGCGATACATCCTGTGACCTGTTGAATTGGAGTGCGCGTTCAGCGGCTTATATGCCAGGAGTTTTTGTACAGCAAGATGAATCAGTTGTGTTAAAATAGATAGATTGAATAAAAGTTAGTTGCCGCAAAATAAAAAAATGGCACGTCGTCCCGGCAGGAAGCCGGGATCCAGTTCACCAGGATGTGAAAGTTTTGCTTCCCGCGGCCTTTCTCCCTGCTTCCTGCCGGGACGACGTGCGTTTTTAAGTTTTGCGGCTGCGACTAATTAGAACACTCCCCACTTCGACCATAGGGGAAAATTTAAAATTTATCCAAGAGTAACAAGGAAATGAAATATTTTTGGAAGCTTGGAATTATTAGCAGCATTTTGACTTTGCTGAGTTATGCTGGAATGGAGCCGGCATTTGCCAAAGTTGACTATGAACGTTATAACGTTCCTTATTCAACGCCCACCTCTAAAACGACCCCTACCCCCCAAACGGCTCCTCCTGTCAAGAAGACAACGACAGTAAAAAAATCGACGAGCACTTCGCATCATAAAAAAGCCACTACATCAGCCCCAACCTCAGAGCCAAATATTTACTCGAAAAAAGTGATACAGGAATCACGTCAGCTGCCTTACTTTTCTGCTATAGATATCTCGGGTCCATTTAAGGTGGATGTGGCAACGGGTAATGGACGGCAGAGTGTGGTTTTAACAGGTAATGTCAATGCGGTACCCAGAGTCACCTCTAGAGTCATTGGCAATACCTTAGTCATACGCATGTTACCCTCAAAAACCGGACAACTCGTGCCGCCCTACAATCCACATGTGGCTATACAAATCCATATGGTCGACGGCTTGACCACTGTGGCAGCAGGAGGGTCAACGCAAGTTTACGGCACAGGAATTTCTAGTTCTCGATTGTCATTAAATACCTCTGACCAGGGGAGTATTTATTTAAGAGGTAATCTCATAGTCTATGAGATTAATTGCAATTCTTCTGGCATCATTGATGTAGCACTTGGCCACTTAAGAGGTATAGGTGTAGGAGGGGCTGGGAGTGGTATTATCCGCATCACGGGTTCTGTTGATATGCTAACAGCGGTATTGGGAGGGGCTTTGCGTCTTGATGCGAAAAGGCTCCGAGCGCAGCAAGTTTATGTGACGACTTGGGGGAATGCTTGTGCAGAGGTGTTGCCGGTGATCGCCTTGTATGCATTTGCGAGGGATATTAGTAATATTTTTTATTATAAAGAACCGCAGGTAATGTCAGGTAACTCTAAAGGTTCAGGGAATATTTTGCGATTGGCTAATTGGCCTTAAAACAGCAATTTCCATTTTTCCTTCTCCCCTTGTGGGAGAAGGGAAAAAGCTAGGGCTAATAGAGGGAAAATGAAAATTGCTAAATTAGGGCGCAACTATTTCTATACGGCGATTCGCCGCCGCGCCATCAATGGATTTATTACTCGATACTGGGCGGGTATCACCGTAACCCAGAGCCGTAAGATTAGTTAAAGGAATGCCTTGTGACCACAAATAGGCGGCAATGGTATCCGCTTGTTGTTTAGAACGGCGCAATTTGCCTTGATCTGTGCCTACATTGTCAGTATGGCCGCTAACTGTAATCGGCGTATTTCCTCGGGTGCGCAGCAGTACTGCGACTTTATTTAAAACAGGAATACAGGCGGGAACAATTTCAGTAGTGCTGGTACCTTTAAAAAAATGATCCACTCCTAAAACAACCTGCATTTCATGCCCAACGAATATAATTTTCACCCCTTGTGTTCGCAACTGGTCAATCAAGCGCGACTGATAATTCATATCGATAAATGGGGTTTGGGCCGTGACTACCGTTCGGGCAGTAATGAGATCATTTGCCTTGCTAGTGATAGCTATTATTAAGAGAATCACAGTTAAGACAGCGGTTTTTTGGAATATCTGACGAAGGTGCATGGTTGAATACATTCCCTGGTACTGTGCATTCTGCACAACGATGATGTGGGTAAATAAAAAGGGCGTCTAAGACGCCCCTTTTTTTCAAGATGATTTAGTCACCTTTATCGTCATTGCCACCATCAATAACGACAACATCTTCTGCCTGTAGACCTTTTTGTCCCTGGATTACAGTGAATTTAACGCGTTGGCCGTCCGTTAAAGAGCGATGTCCTTCACCGCGAATAGCGCTAAAGTGTACAAATACATCCTCACCTTTGGTTCGCTCAATAAAGCCATAGCCTTTAGCATTATTGAACCACTTAACGGTGCCGATTTCACGATTATCTACTGCCATAAAAAACCTCTTATTTCAATTTAAAAAACTACACGCCCGTTGGAACGTAGCTGCACTCTAGTGGGAGTGGATTAGTTGCCACAGGACGCCTGATGCAAGAATAGTGATCTCCCACATCAACACTTTCTATAACGGGGGGGACAAAGGTCAGTCTGACCGGTTTGACTTCTTCTTACACAGATAATTATCTAATAAAAAGCCTCATATTGTCCAGCGCAGTGTCTATTTAAATGCTAAATTTACTGACTTTTAAGCTAATTGAGATAGCGATTTAAGCGATTTGGCTTAAATAACTGCCATATACAGGGTTACGAGGGAGAATTATGGTGTGTATCCTTGTGGTTCTGATTCGTCTGCTTCCGGCGCATCTAAATCTTTAGAAAATCCAGGAATACCTGGACCTAAATATTCTATGATGGTTGTTTTTACTTGTTCCGGCAATGCTGTTTTAGAGGATGTGAGTTTGGAGGAGGCACTCTTTAATTGGTGTTTTATTTCCCAGCTATGGTCCCGATCTGAATTATATTGTTTTACATCGGCTATTAATTTTTTTGCAGTTGGATTCAAGCCTAAATCTAACAAATCTAACAAGTCAGTTTGTTGTTCTTTATCAAATATCCCAAGCTTAGAAATAAAATTTTCATATGCTTTTTGATTTTCTTGAAATTCATGCCGATGATCCTCTGGGCATAATTGGTTCATTAATAATTTAACCGGCTCTGTTGATGATTGAATGAGAGATTTGATAAAGTCTTGGTAGCGTGGGTTAATTATAAGATGGCCTCCATTAAGCAAACCTCTAATTGATATTCCATCTCCCCCCATAACGGAAAAGATGATATTTTCTGGGCAAAGCGTGTCTAAATAGACTTTGGGATGACCATGCATAGGGGCATCGATAAAGAGATTCGCGCCATTAAGTTCTAATAATTGCACCGGTACAATAGCTAGTGAAAGACTTATGCTTTTATTTGTGGGTAGAGCCGTGCAAATGCCACCGCGTTTCAAATATTGATTTTGAGACAGATAAACAGATGCTTCAGCAGAAGGATGATTTTGTCCAATATGTTCTATTAATTGAAATAATGGTAATGGTGGTGCCCAACCATTTGGATAATAAAGCAAAACCAGACATGTGCTTTGTGGTTCAGCCTCTTTAGCGCGTTTTTTTTCTTTAAAAAATTCCATGATTAACCTCATTATTTATCTTAGTTAGTTGGATTGTAACTGCTCGCATCTTATTTAGATCGTCGTCCCAGCATCTATACCGGGACGATGTGCAAGTAGTTACGTTAGATTGTATTAAATTGACTGATCCATACAATACAACTAAGGTAAATTGTAACTAAGCCCCCCCTTTTTAAAGGGTGAGCAGTTACGGCAAATTTATGTTAAATTGTTGGTTTTTACGAGTAAAATGAAATGTCTACAGAGAAACAAGCCATAGGCGTTTTTGATTCCGGGATTGGCGGAATGACGGCTTTGCATAAATTGGCAGAATTGCTGCCGCATGAGAATTTGATTTATCTGGGTGATACTGCGCGCGTGCCCTATGGTAATAGATCTCCTGAAACTATCCGACAATATGCACAACAAAGTGCCGAATTTTTACTCCAGCACTCTGTCAAATTTATGTTAATTGCTTGCAATAGCATCTCTTGTGTTGCGCTTTCTGACATTGAAAATTTATCACCTATACCCGTGATGGGAGTCATCAAGCCGGCAGTGGATGCGGCTTTAAACCGCCCAAAATGCCACCGCATAGGCATTATCGGAACTCGCGCTACCATACAAAGCCGCGCCTATGAAATTGAAATCCACAGTAAATTAAATTCCGATGAAGAAGTTTCTATTTATACTATGCCATGCCCATTATTTGTTCCGCTGGTCGAGGAAGGATGGCATCATCATCCTGTGGTCTACACCATTGCTAAAGAATATTTACAACCTCTAATTGAGGCGAAAGTAGATACGTTAATTTTGGCGTGCACCCACTATCCTTTGTTAAAAAAAGTCATACAAGAGATCATGCCTGACGTTCACTTGGTGGACTCCGGGGAAGAGGCAGCCATACGGGTTGCAAAACATATTACTTCCGATAAAAATCAGGATCAAACATCCAATCGCAAAGGTAAGATAGAGTGTTATTTAACGGATTTGAGTCGGCATTCCTTAGATTTTTCGCAACGCTTTTTAGGTTTAACTAAAGAAAATATACATGAAATTTCAGTAGGTTGAGGAATAGAAATGGAAACCTATCAAAGAGAATTTATAGAATTTGCCTTGCATTATAAGGCGCTGTTATTTGGCGAATTTACCTTAAAATCGGGGCGCAAAAGTCCTTATTTTTTTAATATGGGCTGTTTTAATACGGGTCAAGCGATTGCTAAATTGGGCTGGTTTTATGCCACAGCAATTAGACAGGCGCAAGTAGAATACGATGTATTATTTGGACCGGCTTACAAGGGTATTCCATTGGTGACGGGAACTGCTATCGCCTTGGCTGAACATTATGCTGTTGATAAACCCTATTGTTTTAACCGTAAAGAAGCAAAAAATTATGGAGAAGGCGGCATGATTGTTGGGGCGCCTCTTGCCGGGCGGGTGCTGATGATTGATGATGTCATCAGCGCGGGAGTGACTGTACATGAAGTGATTCGTATTGTACATGAAGCAGGGGCTAGTCTTGCAGCTATTGCTATTTCGGTAGATCGGCAAGAGCGGGGCATGAATCAGCAGTCGGCAGTGGAAGAGGTCGAACAGAAGCACCATATTCCCGTCATTCCCATTATCAGGTTAAAGCATGTGCTTGAATATTTAAAAGAGGTGGGTAAGGATTCACAATTGGAGCGGATGCTGGCATATCGTGCGCAATATGGGGTGTAATCTTTTTCTCTACTTTATCCCCTCTCTCCTTGTGGGAGGGGGTTACAGTGCGAGTCAGATGCTTTTTTGCCTCTTTTGATAAGCCCTCCACCCTAGTTCGCGGTATTTTGCCGCTTCAGCCTTAGGATCATTAGCCTGATAAATCCCCCGCCCGACGATAATCACATCGCTATGGTGCTCTAATATAGCCGTTTCAGGAGAAATATATTGCTGTCCCAGCATGTCGCCACCTGCAGTTAAACTTACCCCAGGGGTGCAATGAATGAATGCCGGATCATCAGTCAAACGATGTTGGGTGATAAAACCGCAAACAAAATCTTTATGCGCTAATGCCATTTTCAAAGTGCTTTGCTGATAATCCGCATTCATCAAATGACCGCTAGAACTCATTTCTGCAATTAACAGCAGGGCATTTCCCCGAGGTAGTCCCACTTCTTTTAGTCCATTGATAATTCCTTCTCCAGGTAAAGTATGCGCGTTGGTGATATGTGCCCAATCCGCGATACAATACATGCCTTTGCCATATTGCCCTTTGACAGTATTGCCGATATCAGCAAATTTTCTGTCTTCAAAGATGAGAAATTGATGTTTTGTGGCGAGGTCTGTTAAAGCTTGAATAACGGCCGGAGTAAAGTCTTCCAACAAATCAATGTGGGTTTTTAACATGCAGATTTCAGAGCCGGTTTTATCGGCTAGGTTTAATAACTCTGTGCTGCGAAACGCATCGGCGGATACGGCTAAGTTAGTTTGTTTTTGTTCGATTAGTGATAGTAGTTTTTTTGCAGTAGGGTTGGGACAGTAGGGAATGCGTTCAGCGTAGGAGAGTGTTTGCATGGGTGTCCTTTTTTGGCTGTCATCCTGAGCGAAACGAAGGATCTCCTTATGGTGGCACTACAAGCTATGTTGATGTCACTATAAGGAGGGCCTTCGCTTCGCTCAGGATGACTGGCTGTAGCGCCTTTGGCGCTAAGCCAGTCACTTAGGATCATGCCGCCGATGCCAAATAACCGGTGCAGCACTTAGTAATTCCAGGTCATAAAGCGTAGGAGTAGCTACAGACGTATCCGAGTTAGTGCAGATCAAAGTGAACAAACCAGGTTTAGAGCCATTTTTCACTCTACGCAATAAAATCTCATTATTTGCTGTTTCTACAATACAGTCATGATTCAGGGTGCGTGTAATATCTTCCTTAGTTTTCCGTTTGCCAGCCACATAATCGCCGCGTGTATAATAAGGTTCCATACCATCATCTGCAACGACCAGGTCAACGACATTGGTGTTGAGCTCACGGAAAGTGAGTAATTCTTGAATAATCGCTTTATCTTCAGGTAAAGCCGCTTGGGGGACTGGAGGAGTTTCAGATGCCGGAAGGTTTAAATTGGCAGGTTGCGGAGGCGAGCCTACACCATACAAAAGCCAATCAGCAGTACAAAATATCCCCTCTTTTTGTAATACTGGAATAACGCGTTGCACACCTCTTTCGGTTAATCCACCGGCTTTAGCTGCTTCCCAAGATTGGATGGTGCTGGCGCTGATGCCGTATTTATCTTCAAGTCCATTACGGGTAAGTCCGGCCATCATGCGCACAGTTTTGAGGCGTTTGCCGCGTGCCAGAGGGCTAGATTTAGGATCATTATTTTGGTGTTTATTTGGCATTTTTCACTCATTCATATTTTAATCAATGCTCCCCATAAGCTAGCTGTGGGGTCTAAAAATCCGTTATTAAATATCCGTAAAATGTCTTGTGTATTCATAGTTTATTCTCTAAAATGAAGCTTATATACATTTCTTGCTTCATTTAAGGATGATACTGCCATGTCTAACTAAAAATTCCACCGAACAGCTGAAAAGCTAAAGCCGTAGGGCGTGTTCCCACTTGGACAGACAGCTATTGGCGAGTCTCTAACTTAGCCTGTTGCCCATACAATCAAAAATGTTTGGACAATTTATTTTTCTGCCTGTGACGTAAAACAGCAGAAATAAAAAGCTGTCTTCCACTTGGGGCCCTAATTTTTTTTAGGCCTTTTAGGGCTTACGACCTCGCTCGGCATTGCTTTTTTAAAAAAACCACGGAAAACCCGTGTAAGTGCCGCTCGAACTTGTAAATTTAACATAATTTACAAGGAGATGCTTTATTGGCCAAAAATAATATCATTTCAATGTGGAAATTGGTAAGGGTATTTTGTATATTTTGAGTTAAAAATGTGAATCTTCTATTACAGCCTTTGCAAAGCGAAGGACACAGTTTCCCTTCTCCCCTTGTGGGGGAAGGTGCCCGAAGGGCGGATGAGGGGTGAGTTAGAATTGGCTTTTAGTGTAGTTACTGCAAGCTTAGCTTTCCTTCTCCCACAAGGGGGAAGAGGGGTAATTTGATTTGGCTTTTAGTTAGAGCTACTGCAAACTAACCCCTCATCCGCCCTTCGGGCACCTTCCCCCACAAGGGGAGAAGGGAAACTGTGTCCTTCGCTGCGCGAAGGCTAATATAGAGCCAATAAAATTCACTACTTTGACACGAGATATTGTGCTAAACTCCCCAAGATACATTGCTGTTCGTCTGTTTTAAATTATGATATGAAAATGACACCGCGTTTTATTCCTTCTTTTACTCCTGTGCTTCTGTTCTGATGAAATTCCTTCGTTATATTGCTAGACATATGTTTATGACGCTATTAAGTCTACTTTTTAGCGTACTTATTCTTGCGGGTTGCGTTTATTTCTACATGGTGTTCCAACTCCCTGATGTGCAAACCCTAAATGACACTCGATTACAAATTCCTCTACGTATTTACTCTAGCGATGGGCAATTAATTGGTGAATATGGTGCGATGCGGCGTAATCCTGTCACATTGCCTGAAGTCCCAAAACCGTTGTTGCAAGGCTTGATTGCCACCGAAGATCAGCGTTTTTTTGAACACCCTGGTGTCGATTTCATTGGCATCCTCCGTGCTGCCCGTGAATTAATCATAACGGGACAAAAAAGCCAGGGCGCCAGCACGATCACCATGCAGGTAGCGCGTAATTTCTTCCTAACACCGGAAAAAACCTTCAGCCGCAAAATCAATGAAATCTTGTTAGCGCTAAAAATCAATAGCACTTTCAGCAAAGAAAAAATCCTCGAACTCTACATCAATAAAATTTATTTAGGGCAGCATGCTTATGGCGTATCAGCTGCTGCGCAAATTTATTATGGAAAATCACTCAATGAATTAACGCTGGCAGAAATGGCGATGATTGCTGGATTACCGCAGGCGCCATCCAAAGAGAACCCTATCACCGACCCCAAAGCCGCTAAAGTGCGTCGCGATCATGTATTGCAGCGTATGTTGGAGTTGGGCTATATCAGCAAAGATGCTTATCAACAGGCAGTATCATCACCTGTGGAAACTTATTACCATGGTCCAAAAACCACCGTATTGGCGCCTCACATGGCAGAAATGGTGCGCAATGTGGTCTATCAACAATTTGGTGATGATGGCTATACCAATGGACTGTCAGTCTATACGACGATCAATAGCACTTTGCAGGCGGCTGCCAACGCAGCTTTACGCAATGGCCTAGTGGATTATGAGCGGCGTCATAAGAGCTATCGCGGTGCGGAAAGAAATTTAGGCCATGTGCCGGCGCGCCTTGGCATATGGCAAGATAAATTATCGGATATCCCCATTGAGAATGATTTGATTCCTGCGGCGGTCATGGAAGTTGCGGGTCGCACGATCAAAGCGATGCTAGTCAATGGTGGGGTAGTCACGATTCCCTGGTCGGGAATGGCCTGGACACGTCGCAAAGATGCCGCTCATGTTGCGCGCGTAGGAGATGTTATCCGTGTGGTTCAGCAAAATGGTCAATGGCAATTGGCACAGACTCCCAAAGTGGAAGGCGCAATTGTAGCGCTGAACCCTGATGACGGTGCGGTTTGGGCGTTGGTCGGCGGTTTAAAAGATTCAGAAACCGGCCTTAATCGCGCCATTCAAGCCAATCGCCAACCCGGCTCTAGTTTTAAGCCATTTATTTATGCTGCGGCATTAGCTAAAGGTTTTACATTGTCCACCGTCATCAATGACGCACCCATTGCCATTAATGATACCGGAGATCCTAATAATCTATGGCGGCCAGGAAATGATGATGGCATATTCCACGGTCCTACTCGAGTTAGATTAGGATTAGTCCATTCCTATAATGTGTTGACGGTGCGTTTATTACAGCTGGTTGGTATTCCTTATGCCTTAGATTATATTTCTCGCTTTGGATTTGATAAGAGTGTATTGCCACCCTCACTGTCACTGGCATTAGGCACTGCGCAGGTGACGCCATTGCAAATGGCAGCGGGCTATGCCGTGTTTGCCAATGGCGGCTATCGCATTAACCCTTATTTTATCCAGTATATTAAAGCAGCTGATGGCAAAATAGTTTATGCGGCACATCAACCGGTCGTACCAGGCTCACAGACAGCCACCGATCCCGCCAGTCCTCCCGCACCGCGCGCAATTGATGCGGATATTGCCTATTTGGTTACCAATGTTTTGCAAGATGTCATAAAACATGGAACGGGCTATGCGGCAACTGTATTGAAACGTGATGATCTCGCAGGAAAAACTGGTACCACTCAGCGCCAAGTAGATGCTTGGTTTTCCGGTTTTAACCGGCGTATTGTCACCACCGTGTGGGTGGGTTATGACCAGCCCAAGCCTTTATACGAACACGGTGCTCAAGCCGCCTTACCTGTTTGGATAGAGTTTATGCGAGCGGCATTGACAGGCACCCCTGAACAGACGCTTTCACCCCCGGATGATATCGTGACTGCACGCATAGATCCTGATACTGGACAGTTGGCGGCTGACCCAGACCAGAATGCCATTTTTGAACTATTTAAAGCGGATAATTTGCCTAAGGAGGGAGATGGCGAAGATGGTAGTATGGATGCTGCAGATGCGGACTCAACCGATGGTACGAATTCTGAGGCAAGAATTTTTTGAGGGATCGTACTTAACTTTCGTACAGGAAGCTAAATTTCTTTTGAACAACAGCCTACAAACAAGCAGCATATCAAGTTGGAATTAAATAATTTAACCATAACCCCACCAAGATAAAACACCCCGCCCATTGGCTATTAACAAAAGCTTGAAAACAGCGTTCTGGTTTTCGATCTCTAATTAAATATTGCTGATAACCCATCATCACAGCCGCCGCGAATAAGCCTAAATAATAATAAAATTGGTACGAAAGACTGATGCCTAGAGCAACCAGCAAAAGCAACAGGAGTGTATGCAGTGCGGCGACCATTTTAATATCCTGATTGCCGAATAAAATGGCGGTGGATTTTATGCCGATACGTAAATCATCCGGCCGGTCCACCATAGCGTAAAGCGTATCGTAAGCGACAGGCCAAATGCAGGCAATAAGAAATATCAACCAGCCAGTTGTTGTAACTGTCCCGATGGTAGCGGCAAATGCCATTGGCACTCCCCAGCTGAAAGCAATACCCAGCACTAATTGCGGCAGATGTGTGAAGCGTTTTAAAAAAGGGTAAATTATCGTGATAATCACCGCCGGAATCGCAAGTAGACGCGCTGATGCATTTAACGGCCAAAGTAATCCAGCTGCTAAAACACATAATACGGCAAACAAAATTAAAGCTTCAACTGGAGTAACTTCCCCACTCACAATAGGGCGTTTACGGGTACGCGTCACTTCACCGTCAAAATGTCGATCTGCAAAGTCGTTAATCACACAACCGGCAGAACGCATCAAAACCACCCCACAAATAAATACCAGCGTTAACTTAAGCGAAGGTTTACCTGCTCCCGCGATACACAATGCCCAAAGCGTTGGCCAAAGTAATAACAAAATACCAATAGGACGGTGCCAGCGCATAAGTAATGCAAAAGCTTGCAATTTGTTGGTGAGTTTTTTAAGCGGTAAGTGCATGAGGCATTTTAGAAAATTTATTTAATTAAAAATCGACTCAGAGCAAATGGCTCACCCCCTTTTTTAAAGGGGGTGAGAACTTGTCCACATCAAGCCACAGGATCACGCGTTTCTTTTAATTTAGTATCCGTGGCGGCATGCCCAAATTTCCGCTGCAGCAAATAGTCTAAAGATAACTTACCTGAGCCATAAAACATCAGCATCATAATTAATAATCCCCAATTAATATGTTGCTGCAGGCCGGCATAACCGACAGCTGTTAACAGATAAGGATAAGATATCACGGCGATGATGTTATAGACAAAAAGCACGAAATACATGAAACGTCCGCCTAATCCCAAAACTAACAAAACTGGCCAGACTAACTCAATAAAAGTTGCTAACACGGCAGCTAGCTCAGGTGGCAGAAACGGAACATGGTATTCATAAGTAAATAATGTAACTGTGGATAACCAGGTCTGTATTTTTACCAATCCAGCACTGAAAAAAATATGGGCTAACCATAAACGAATAAGCAAATGCCCAATTGGCACAAAAAAATTGTTAATTGATCCTAAAAAACCAAAAAACCTTACAACATTTTTCATAAACATAAAGTTTCCCTCTCTTTTTTAGCGCCCTCCCTTGGCATGAAAATGTTTTTGATTTAGTCATATATCTAAAACTTCCTTGTCTTGCTTAGCGAAAGCAGACCATTTCTTTCAGTCTAGCATATCCCTGGCAAATTGCTGTATTTATAAAATTTCGACTGACATTGCTCCCCAAAAGCGTTAAAATTTCCTAGCATTTTTAATAATTTATAAATCCAAATTGGGGGAAATATGGAGTATTTCATAGAAGCAGTAAAAGCGGATGATGCAGTTCGTGTCGAAGAACTATTGCACTCCGGGATTCATCCTAATCAATATGAAGATTCTGCAATGGTGACACCGTTACATTTTGCTGCCCAACATAATTCTTTGCAAAGTGCCAAAGTATTGATAAGAGCTGGTGCAGAAATTGATGCGGAAACTGCAGATGGCGTTACACCCATTGAAGTGGCGAGACTGTATTTTCATGAAGATATGATTGAGTTATTATTAAATAATTAGACAATTTATTTTTAACAGGTTCATTCATCGTTAGCATTAAATCTTTCGCTCCACGCTCACGTCGTCCCACTGACATTAAGTTAAGCACTGTATCTCCTCTCCCCTTGTGGGAGAGGGTTAGGGAGAGGGGGTTGCGGTGTAACTTAATGACAGTGGGACGACGTGAGCGTTGGAGAGAAGGATTTTATTTTTTTGGGATTAAGTAAATGGCAATACGTATATTAGTCAATGGCGCTTCGGGTAAAATGGGCGCAGAAGCTTGTATGGCTATCAAAAATTCACCTGGTTTGCAGCTGGTGGGTATGGCCGGTAGAGGCGATGATTTGTCCAGTATGATAAAAAATAACCAGGCGCAAGTTGTCGTCGACTTTACCATCGCAACCACAGCTTTTGACAATGCAGCAAAAATTATTGCAGCAGATGCGCATCCAGTCATCGGCACTAGCGGCTTATCACCAGATCAACTCGCTCTGCTGACACAACGTTGTGCTGAAAAAAAACTAGGTGGGATAGTTGCACCGAATTTTTCCATTGGCGCTGTGTTGTTGATGCGCTGTGCGAAGGAATGTGCGCGTTATTTTCCTGATGTGGAAATTCTCGAATTACATCATAACCAAAAAATAGATGCGCCTTCTGGAACAGCACTGCACACGGCTGAAATAATTTCTGCCGTCAAGGCAGAAGTACCCGTCAATCCTGCTGAAAAAGAACTGCACAAAGGTGCAAGAGGCGCAAGGTATCAAGGTATTCCTATTCATTCTATACGTTTGCCAGGTTTAGTTGCGCACGAAGAAGTGATTTTTGGTGGCATGGGACAAACATTGACATTGCGTCATGACACACTGAACCGTTCAGCTTTTATGCCCGGGGTTTGTCTTGCCTGTCATAAAGTCCTTGAACTTGAAACACTCGTTTATGGATTAGAGCATATTTTGTAATGAGCTTCCTGCCTGTCCCCGCGCCCTTACGTCTAAAAAAACGCGAAGATACCCGTCTGCAAATGGGACATCTGTGGATTTACAGTAACGAAATTGATGTCGCCCAAACGCCGCTTAAACATTTTCAACCAGGACAGCTTGTCGTTATAGAACGTCATGATGGCAAAGCCTTAGGATTAGGATATATCAATCCGCATACACTGTTGTGCGCACGGTTGTTGACCTATGGTGTGGCACTCACTTTCGATCAGACGGAGATTGCACGGCGCATACAACAGGCATTGGCATTGCGCACGGCACTTTTTTCTAAACCATTTTATCGCTTGATCTATGCAGAAAGTGATGCTTTGCCTGGTTTAATTGTTGACCGTTATGATGACATACTGGTGGTACAGATCACCACTTATGGTATGGAATTATTACAAAACCAAATTATACAGGCACTCAAACAGGAGATTAATCCACGCGCGATTTTATTACGTAACGATCATGGTATGCGCGCGGTGGAGGGTTTGCCTGAATATGTGCAGGAAGCCTATGGACAAGTCCCAAAGATTTTGACGCTAGAAGAAAATGGCGTAGCTTTTTCGATTTCTCCTTGGACTGGTCAAAAGACTGGCTGGTTTTACGATCATCGCGAAAATAGAGCGCAATTATCGCGTTATGTTTCAGGTAAGCGGGTATTGGATTTATTCAGCTATGTCGGTGGTTGGGGAATACAAGCTGCAGTCAATGGCGCTAAAGAAGTTTGCTCAATCGACAGTTCATCTCAAGCACTGGAGATGCTACAGACTAATGCGGTATTAAATCACGTGCAGGATCGTGTTTATACTCGGCAAGGAGATGTATTTGCACAATTAAAAGCCTTAAATGACAGCGCCGAAAAATTCGATGTGATTATTATTGACCCGCCGGCTTTTATAAAAAAACGTAAAGATATAGCCGCAGGTTTAATTGCATATCAACGCGTCAATGAACTAGCCATGCGCTTGTTACAAAAAGACGGCTTTTTAATTTCAGCTTCTTGTTCGCAACATTTTACGAAAGAACAATTAATTCAATCTGTGCAAGCAGCGGGCGTAAAGCACAAGCGCTTGATACAGATTGTGGCACAAGGACATCAGGCCGCAGACCATCCGGTACATCCGGCTATTGTAGAAACGGATTATCTGAAGGCGGTGTTTTGTAGAGTGTCTTAAATGAACAAAACTGATTTAACTCCCAGTTCTTTAGCCTGTTTTTGCAGAGTTAAAGAGCATTGAAAATGCTCTACCCTTATGATAGGTTGTATTTGTGGTTAGTTATAAACTTTCTTTAGCACTCAAGTTGCTTTATCTAGCTACTTAATATGTTGAGCCGATAAGCTACTCTTTAAATACTCATTAAACGACAGAATTTTATCTTTGTTTAGTGGAAAGCCAGGGAGGTTATTTGCTAAAGCATACCTGTATTTTTTTTCTCCAAGAAGTTCTTTTGCTGGGTATAGATATTTTTCCCAATGGCCTTGCGTAGCATCTACGTATTCATCAAAATCATTAAAATACGAAATTTTCTCTCCATTTTTTATTGGGTTAACAATTTCCATTGGCGCACCTTCTGCTTCTGCCTGCTGGGCAAATTCCAATGTTTCATCTTCTGATCTAACTAATAGCCACGTCGGCGAAGCATTATGATCGAGGATTAAGAAGCTACCGGAAGTTTCTATTAAGTAATAGCTAGGGATAGATATACCAGCCAAAATATGATTGAAAAATTTAATAAATGCAGGATCAAAAAAATAGAATTCAGATTGTAGAGATAGTGATTTTAAAATAATATCAGATAGACCATGAAAATACTTTTTTCGTAAATCCTGAATACTCTCGTTTAGAGTTTTTTTTAACGACTGGGAACCCTTAGGTATAAACTTATCTATAATTCCATCATTAAATAATTTAACTGCAAACGCTTCATCGGCTTGTCCGGTTAACGTGATTTTCTGTATAGGAATATCAACTAATTGTTCGAGGAGGTGTGCGCCATTCATTTGTGGCATAGAGTAATCAACCACTACGACAGATACTTCTTCGTATGGATTTTTATTGTAGGCTTCTTTGAAAATAGACGAAATGTTAAGGTTCATCGGGTACTGACCACCTTCCAAGGAGTCGTCAGTGTTTAAAGTGATGGCGTGTGAAAGTAATTTATTTTGAGATTTTAATTTTTTTAAATCGTTTAAAGCTCGTAAAGGGTCTTGATATGTTTTGTAGTGTATATCTGAATCTAATTCAAGCGCGGTATTTTTTAAAAATATTTCATCGTCATCTATTATGACAGCAGTTGTGGGGTAATAGAGACAGGGTAATTCAAATTTTTTCATTGCTGACTTCCTTTTTCATTAACGTTTGGGAAACTAAGGCTAAACTGCGTAAACTCACCATATTTTGACGTGCAACTTATATGCCCTTGGAACATTTCCATTACCATCTTACAAAATGGTAGCCCTAAACCAGTTCCATTAGTGGTGGTGGTATAAAATTTCTCAAACAATCGGGACATACCATCTTCAGGTATGCCCTTTGCGGTATCTTTAAAGTATAATATATTAGCATTATTTCCATTTTCGCACATATGGTAATGTCTCCTTTTCCCTCGGCTTCAATGAAATATAGGGCATTTTTTAGGAGATTAAACAGAATATGAATCATTAACATCTTGTCTCCGTTAAATGAGAAATCCACATCGTGATTCCATTTTATTAGCGCCATTTCTTTTGATTTAAATGGGTAACGGCGTATGGCTTCGTCTACACATTGACTGATGGAATTTATTTGGAAGTTAAAGGGAGATATTCTATCTTGTTTAACGTTCATTAAAATGATGTTAATAATGGTATTAGAGTAGTTTGTTTCTGATTCAATATCGTCTAGTAACGTCGATAGTATTTCGTAGTGGTGTGGTAGGATAAAGTCAACTGGAAGATTATGCTGTTTTGCCATTTCATAACCATCAATGAGAGAGGGTAAGTACTTCCTAACACCACTTATACCCATCTCGATAGCTGAAAGTGGTGTGCGCAGCTCATGGGCTACGTTGGCACCGACAGATACCATGCCGGCGACCCGTTCTTCTGCTATTTTTAGCTTATCTTTTGTATTTTTAAGCTCAGTAACATCGACAGAAATACCTACCATCCCAATTGTAACCCCGTTTTTATTTTTTAAAGGTACTTTTTCGCTTAGCATAGCGACGGAGTGATTGTTAATTATTACGGTTTCTTCGACAGAAATACCTTTGCCAGAATTGATTACAAGGAGATCATTTTCTCTGAAAATTTCAGCTAATTTTTTATCATGAGTCAGATCGAAATCTGTCTTTCCAACTATTTCATTTCTATCATTAAGACCAAGATTCTTTGCCTGTAGGTTATTACATCCTAAGTAAATTCCATTCCTATCTTTCCAATAAACATGTCCTGGTATTAATGCAATAATTTCTTCTAATGTTTGTTCATTCGTAAACCCCTAATAATCCCACCTAATAACCACGCATCAAACATTTAAACTCTCCTCAAAATATAAAACATTTTGGAGAAATATATGTCCACAAAACCAGCGCCATTTATTGAGCTAAAAACACCATCCACTTTAAAAAGAT